>JALOTB010000012.1 GCA_025458165.1 Chromatiaceae bacterium
GGCGACGACGACCAGTCGATCTACGCCTGGCGCGGGGCGCGCCCGGAGAACCTGGCACGGTTGCAGCAGGACTTCCCGGGACTCAAGGTGATCGCACTGGAGCAGAACTACCGGTCCAGCGGCCGCATCCTCGGGCTCGCCAATGCCCTGATCGCACACAACCCGCATCTCTTTGAGAAGCGCCTGTGGTGCGATCGCGGCGAGGGCGAGCGGCCGCGGGTGATCACCTGCCGTGACGAGACCCACGAGGCCGAGCGGGTGGTCTCCGAGATCCTCCACCGCCACTTCACCCAGGCGCAGCCCTTCGGCGACTTCGCCATCCTCTACCGCGGCAACCACCAGGCGCGCCCGTTCGAGAAGGCGCTGCGCGAGCATAAGGTCCCCTACGTGCTGAGCGGCGGGACCTCGTTCTTCGCCCGCGCGGAGGTCAAGGACGTCATGGCGTATCTGCGCCTGCTCGCCAATCCGGATGACGACGCCGCCTTTCTGCGCGTGGTCAACGTCCCAAGGCGCGAGATCGGCCCCAACACCCTCGAGCGACTCGCAGCCTATGCACAGACTCGTGGGGTGGGGCTGCTCGCCGCCTGCGCGGAGCTCGGCCTCGGCGAGCACCTGGGCGAGCGCCCGCGTACCCGGCTGGCGAGGTTCGCGGCCTGGCTCGATGCCTACGCGCGGCGCGTGGCCGACGCGCCAGTCGCCGGAGTGCGGGCCCTGATCGACGATCTGGACTACGCGGGCTGGCTCAGCGCCAACGCCCCCAACCGCCAGGCGGCCGAGCGGCGCATGGAGAATGTCTGGGACCTGATCAACTGGCTGGACGCCCTGAACAAAGGCGAGCTGCAGGAGAAGACCCTGCCGGAAATGGTCAACCACCTGTGCCTGATGGACATCCTGGAGCGCCGTGACGAGGCCGAGGGCGGCGACCGGGTCCGGCTGATGACCCTGCACGCGGCAAAAGGCCTGGAGTTTCCCCAGGTCTTCCTCGTCGGCATGGAGGAGGAGCTCCTGCCGCACCGCACCAGTATCGAGGAGGATGCGATCGAGGAGGAGCGCCGCCTCGCCTATGTGGGCATCACGCGCGCGCGGGAGGGGCTCGCCTTCACGTTGGCGCGCAAGCGGCGCCGCGGCGGGGAGCTGATCGAGTGCGACCCGAGCCGATTCCTCTCCGAGCTGCCCGAGGCCGACCTCGACTGGGACACCAAGCGCGCGGCGAGCGCCGAGGACCGCCACGCCCGCGGGAGCGCCCACCTGGCGAGCCTCAAGGGGCTGTTGCAGGCCGGCTGATCCAGCCGGGGGTTGTTGCCCCCGATGGGCGCCGGCTGGGCGTTGGGGGCGGGCCTAGGGCACCTGGGAGACCATGTACTCCACCGCAGCGCGCAGGTCCTCGTCGGAGCAGGCCATACAGGTCCCGCGCGGTGGCATCGCCCCCTTGCCCTTGAGGACCGTGTGCATCAGCTCGTCCATCCCCAGGGCGATGCGCGGCCCCCAAGCGGCCGCGTCCCCCAGCTTAGGTGCACCCGCCGCCCCGGTGGCGTGGCAGGCCGCGCACGACTGGGTGTAAACGGGGTTCGCCGGGGCCGCCGCCTCGGCTGGCGCGGCCGCGGCCAACTGGGGAGCGGGTGCGGCGTCGCCACCGGTATTGACCGTCCCGACTGGGGCCACTCGGGCCGCGATCTCGTTCGGCGTCCCCGGGCCTCCCGCAACGGTTGCGAAACGCGCGACGGTAAGCCCGTAGACGATGGCGACCAACAAGGCGACCCCGATCAACGCCGTAACGGCCAACCCAAACTCGCTACCTCTCGACTCACTCACAGGCACCTCCCCGGTCTCTTGGCGATGACTTAGCGATCGACCGCTGAGCGGCGGCCACGAATCAGCATTCGCTAATTCTCGGATTATATCGGCCTCGCATCGCCGAAATCCACGCGCTGACCGGGCGTGGACGAGGTACGCCCGAGCGGTTATTCTCTTGTCCTTGCCGCTGCGGCCGGCTCCCGCCGCGGGCCGACGAGTCCGCGAAGACCGCAGCCCAGGCATCCCCGGGGTGACATTTGGCCTGCCGCGGCCCGAATCGTCCCGGACTCCAGGACTCAAAGGTCAGGTCGAAGCGCCCGTAGCTCAGTTGGATAGAGTACAGCCCTCCGAAGGCTGGGGTCACAGGTTCAAGTCCTGTCGGGCGCGCCAAATTCATGCGATATCAGCCAGTGAGGGCTAAGGAGCCGGCCCTTTTATCGGCGGCTGATGCTGCCTCGAACCGGCTGGGTGAGACTTGCGGCTCCTGGCCAGCCGTCCTCAGGCGTTTTCCCCCACATCCTTTGCTGGGCCCCGTGTCCGGGGTGTCCGTCGACCGCGATCGTGCCGGGATCTTGACTCCACGGTCAACCCGCCTTCAGGACCCGCCGACCGACGACCCGCGATGGTCTCCCGCAATGCCGGAGATGGCTCGAATCGCGCAGCCCGCCGCGGCGGTCCAGTTGGCGGCTTCCGCTGAGCTGGTAAGGACGACCTGGATCGAAGTGCACCTCCCGCTCTCCGGTTAGGTCGCGGCCCTGGCGTTTCTCGCGCACCCGGCAGACGGGCTCGTCGCGGCACTGATCCGCGGCCGGAGGACGGCAGATCCGAGTATTGCGCGGGTCACCACTCGCGGAAGCGGCGATGGTCAGCCAAGCACCGACGCCCAGGTCGCTGCCGTCCTTGTCGCGGTGGCGGCTGGGTGCGTCGCCGTGGTAGAACTCGGCTGCGCTTCTGTTTGCTCTGCAATCGAACGAGTCGTTCTCGCCGCCCGCTTTGACCTTGCCGCGCACCCACAACGTGCCGTTTCCCTCCCGTTCGGCGAAGAGCTCTCGGGATTCACTGATGGAGAGCTGGGCACATGCCGCGGAAGGGCCGCTTCGAGGCCGCTTGAAGCTGCGGGCCATCGATGGGATCGCCCAAGCGATCGAACGGTGTGCCGGAGATGGCTGAACCGGACCGGTCTGACCCAGTGCCCCTCCTCTACGGCGAGCTCGCCGACTGGTATCCGCTCCTGACGCCAGTCGACGACTACGCCGACGAGGCCGGCCTCTACCTGCGCCTTTTCGAGGACCATTGCCGCCACGCGCCGCGCACCTTGCTCGACCTGGGTAGCGGCGGCGGCCACGTCGCCGCCTATCTCAAGGCCACCCTGCGGTGCACCCTGGTCGACCTTTCACCCGCCATGCTCGCGCTCAGCCGCCGACTGAACCCCGAGTGCGAGCACCTTCAGGGTGACATGCGCGCGCTGCGACTGTGGCGTACATTCGACGGCGTCCTGCTGCATGATGCGGTCAGCTACATGGCGACCCGGGAAGACCTCGCACGCGCCATCGCCACGGCCTACGCGCACACCGCCCCCGGCGGGGTGGCGCTCTTTCAGCCAGACTTCGTGGCCGAGACCTTCGCGCCGGGGACAGAGACCGGCGGCAACGACGCCGAAGGCCGCGCCCTGCGCTATCTGGAGTGGCGTTGGGCGCCCGCGTCCTGCGGTAGCAGTTACGTTACCGACATGGCCTACCTGCTGCGGGACACGAACGACGCGCTCGAGGTCCATCACGATCGCCACCAGATGGGGCTCTTCTCCCAGGCGGACTGGCTGGAGTTGATCGGCGCAACCGGGTTTCAGCCACTCGCCATCGCCGTCGCCCACAGCTCGCCTGGCGAGGCCGGAGCCGTCGTGCTCCTCGGCCTGCGCCCGGTCATGGGCAGTGAGTCCTGACATGAACGAGCCGGCGTCGCGCTTTTGGGAGATCGCCTTCGCCGTCTACGAGGCGTTGCCCCGGCAGGGCCCGGGCAACTTTGCCTGCGCCCGGAGGGCGCTCGGGCTCTGCGAAGACCTCCCCCCATCACCCGCGGTGGTCGATCTCGGCTGCGGCAACGGCGGGCAGACCCTGTACCTCACCGAGCTGACCAGCGGCGCAATCGTCGCGATTGACCGCCACGCCCCGAGCATCGGCCGGCTGCGTGCCGCCCTGGCCGAGCGGGGACTGGGCCAACGGGTGACCCCGCTGGTCGGCGACATCGCCGACCCGCCTCTGCCGCCCGAGCGCTTCGATCTCGTCTGGTCGGAAGGGGCGCTCTACAGCATCGGGCTTGAGAATGCGCTGCGGATCTGTCACCGGCTGCTGCGCCCCGGCGGCTACCTGGCCTTCACCGATGCCGTCTGGCGGACGGAGCAGCCGCCGCCTGAGGTCAAGGCAAGCTTCGATCTGGACTATCCGGGCATGGGTCGGGTCGAGGATGTGATCGCGGCGATCCAACACGCCGGGTTCGCCCTCGTCGGGCACTTCACCTTGCCGGATGATGCCTGGTGGGATGATTTCTACACCCCGATGGGGCAGCGCATCGCGGAGCTGCGGCGCGAGCTCGCCGGGGACGCCGAGGCCCTGGCCATCCTCGACCAGATCGCGCAGGAACCGGAGATGCACCGGCGGCATGGCGACTGCTACGCCTACGAATTCTTCGTCGCGCGCCGCCCTGGCGTGCCGGGACCCTGAGTCTGACGAACCGGGGCCGCGACCCGCCCCGCCAGACAAGCCGTCCACTCATCCCTCAGCTCATCCCCAGGCACCGAGGTCTAGACGCGGTCGTCTTGGGGGCCCCGGCCTGGCCACTCGCCAACGCCAAGGTGTGCGGAGAACATCGGGCCCAGTTGCCGCGACGCCCGCGGCCTATACCTCCCTGCCCCGTTGGAGCCCGAGATCCGAGTCGATCGGACCCCCGAGTCGCCGCCCCGCGATCGGCTGCCGGAGTACGCCCAAACCTTGCGGATCGGGGCCGACGGCGATCGGCGGCGCGACAAGCGCAGCCGCGGCCCCCGCAGAAGGCCACGGCCGCCGTGCTGCGGGATGGCCAACCGGGCGGATGGGCTTGGGCACCAACCGTTGGCACGAAACGAATTGGCCGTTCGCCCAGGACCGGTGAGTTTGCCCTTCGCCAGGGGAGGCTCGGGCGCCGCCCGCCGGCGCTGCGTGGGCCGCGGACTCAGATCAGCTCGGCCCCGCGGCGCTCGAGCAGCTCGCGCAGGATGGAACGATGACAACGCGCTTCCTCTTCGCAATAGCAGCCGAGCGCCAAGTTGGTCTGGTGCGACAGGGCGGCCAGGAGGTCGAGATCGCGACGGGCGGTTGGCGCGTTCATCTCGGCCTGGAACCGCCGTCTGAAGGTCTTCCAGGACCGTTCGTCCCGGGGATTCGTGGCCTTGAGCAGGGCCTCGCTCGGCGCGAGGTTGGGAAACCGGACGTCATAGATGTCCCGGCTGGCTACTCGGCCCTGGGTACGCCGCGCGGGGGACGCCGGACGGCCCCGATGCGTAGGCCTTCGGCGTCCGGGCGTGGGCTGCCAAGTCTGACGATGCGGATGGTCATATCGCCTCCGTCGACGACGATGAAAGGGCGGCCGAGGGATCTGGGGGCTCCGCATCGGCGCAGGCAAGTGGTTGACCGCCGACCGGGCACTTGGCTTGGACCGCGGCCGCCCGGGCGTGGCGCGAGGCCGTAGGTCTCGGGATGGTCGCCCGTACCCTCCACCACCGGCAGGGTCAGCTTGCGGCCCCAGCGCGACCCACCGCCGTCATCGAGTCGCACGTTGGGAGGGCCAGGTGCTTGAGCTGGAGATAGGCCAGGGCCATGCGGAAGCCGTTGCGGCCGTCCACCTCGACGCGCTCGGCCAGCCGGTTCGCATCGATCAGAAACGCAGGCGATGCCGAGGACTGAGCGGCGACCACGCAAGCAGGGGGTGGCCAGGGCCAGGCCCCGCCTGAAGCGGCACCGAGCGGGTGGCTGGGTGGGTCGGGATTCTACCGAGTCGGCGGCCGCCTCGGGCCGTTGGACCTTGGTTCCGGCCAGACATACGGATGCTGGGCGGTCGCGCTCGGCTCCGTCACCCTGCCTCCGTTCTCGGTGACCTGCTGGACGGCGGGGGTCACGAGGGTGCGCCGGCTGACCGTGCTGGTCGCGGCGATCCCGGTTCGCATCCCGCGATTCGTGCTGGATGACTGGCTGATCGTATCAGGCAGGGTCTGGTTCGGCGGTGGGTGATCCATCGGGGGCGACAAGCCGTTCATCGAAAGGATGGACCGGCGTCGATCGTCGGTGCCGTCGCTCGCCGGCTCAGCCCGGGGTTCGCTGGTCGCTGCTCGGCGATGGATGAGGGGCGGGCGGGACCCCGCAGGGGTCACCGCCCGCGACGGGAGGGGTCAGATATTCACCCGCAGGCGCTGGCCGGGACGAATGGTGTTGTCGTTGGCGGGCAGGCGGTTGATGCGCTTGAGCTCGTCGACCGAGATCTCGTAGCGCACCGCGACCCGGTAGAGGGTCTCGTTGGGCTGTACGACATGGTGCTTCACGGCGGGCTTCTTGGCCGCCGCGACCTTGGACGACTGCGGCTCTTTGCCCTTCGCCGGGACCTTGGCAGCCTTGGGCTGCGAGCTGCTGGCCGCGACCTTCACGGCCTTAGCCCCCGGGCTGGTCGCTGCGACCTTCACCGCCTTGGCCTGCGAGCTGGTCGCCGCCACCTTGACCGTCCGCGGCTGCGCGGGGGCGACCACCGGACGTGGCGGCTCCGCCTTGGCAATCATGACCGGTAGCGGCTCGGGGTGGCCGGCGACACGCTGGGTGCTGCCCGAGGGGAGCCAGACGGTCGTGCCGGCGGGAAGCGGTGCACTGCCCGCGCGCGCGGGCGAGCGCCAGGCCGGGTTGAGGTCGGCGAGACGGTCGACGGAGACCCCGTAGTGGGCGGCCACGTGATGGGCCGGTAGGCTGTGGCGCAGGACCAGGCGGTCGGAGCTGATGGGCTTCTCGTAGGCCACGCCCTCCGGGAAGTACTTCCTGGAGTTACCGGCTACCTCCCGCGCGGCGAGGAATTGCGAGTAGAAGTTGCGCGACGAGTAGCCGAACGCGGGACCCTTGTAGCGCCGCGCAATGGCCCCGAAGTCCTGTCCGTACATGTCTTTGGCCCGCTGCATGCCGCCGACGCCGTGGTTGTAGGAGGTCACGGCGAGCGGCCAGCTACCCAGGCGGTCGTGCGCGTTGGCGAGGTATTGAGCGGCGCCCTGGGCCGCGATGACGGGGTCGTAGCGCTCGTCAACCGCGTGGCCGACCTGCATGTAGAGCCGCCCGGTGGCGGGCATGAACTGCCACACGCCGCCCGCACCGACACCTGAACGAGCATTGAGCTGGAAGGACGACTCGACGTGAGGGAGGTAGGCGAGGTCCTCCGGAAGGCCCTTGGCGCGGAAGATGTCACGGAAGGCGTCGTCATACCGCCCGCTGATCTCCAGCCCGCGACGGAACTTCTCGCGGATGCCGCGCTGTACCCGGACACGGTCTGCGGCGCCGATGATGGCGGTCGAGCCGCCGGCCTCAGTGAGCTGGTTGTAGAGGGTCTTCTCGTCGCCTGAGAGACGCTCGCCGGATGCGACCTTGCGCTCGACGTGGCGCAGGCGATTCTGGACCGACGCCTTGCGGGCATCGATGAGATCGCGCTGGGCGCCGGCGTAGCTGCCCTGGCCCCCGGTGGGGAGCTGAATCACCTCGTAGACGACGGCGAGATATTCGTCGTCGTAGAGCGCGGCCTGATCGCGTCCCCAAACCCCGTAGACCTTGGTCCAGAAGTCGACGTTCGGCGCGATCTCGGCTGCCACTGGGAAGGTGTCGGAAGACGACGTCGTGCCATAGTCGCTGGACGTCGCACAACCGCCAACAAGAAAGGCAACGGACAAGAGCGCCAGAACATGGCGCCCGGCGTGCATGGTCATGGCAGAGTCCCCCTCCGCACCCCAGAAGCGACGTTGCCCCGCCGGCTCGCGGGATCCGGCGGAGTTCGGCGAAACTATAGGCGGGACTTCCGGAAAAAAGCAAGCGCTATGAGCACAAAGCGCCATCTGTTGAGAAGTTGCTCAAACCCAACAGTGTTGGGTTTTGCGTTCAGGGAGCGCGACCTCGGGCGATGTCGCCAATGGTTTCCGTACCCAGGCCCAGCGGCCCAAGGGGTGCCGCTGCGGTGTTGGTGCTCGGCGGTGCGCTGACCGAGCCCATTACCGTCATGCGGGCGAGGTCCCGTCAGGCGGGACGGGTCAAAACCTTACCGCGCCCGGTCAAGGCGACCGCGAGGCAGGGCCCTGGGCGCCGTCGCGACCGGCGGCTCGCCCTTGATTGGTGCGCCAGGCGTGCTTTGATTGAGGTAGGAGGGCAAGTCCTGCGCCTCCGGGAGGACGTTCATGCAACTCACGCCCGAGATCAGCTTCCGCAGTCTCGACCCAACCCCCGCGTTGACCGCCCGTATCGAGGAGCGTGTCGCACGGCTCGACCGGTACCATCCCCACATCATGAGCTGCCGGGTGATGGTCGAATCGCGTCATCGTCACCAGCATAAGGGGAAGCTCTACCACGTCCGCGTCGACGTCACCGTGCCCGGCGGCGAGCTGGTCGTCAACCGGGAGCCCGCCGACAACCACGCCCACGAGGACGCCTATGTCGCCATCCGCGACGCCTTCGAGGCTATCGAGCGGCAGCTCGAGTCGCACCTTCAGCGGCGGCGTGGTGAGGTCAAGGCCCATGAGAGCCCGAGCCTGCCGGGTCGCGTCGGGGAGCTGGCATGGGACCACGGCCGGATCGAAACCAGCGACGGCCGCTCCATCTACTTTCACCGCAACAGCGTCGCCGGGGGCGACTTCGAGCGCCTAGAGGTGGGTAGCCCGGTGCACTTCGTCGAGGCGTCGGGCAACGAGGGCCCGCAGGCGAGCAGCGTGATGCTCGCGACCTAGGGCGGCGATGGGCTAGGCGAGGGTGGCGGCGAGCTCCCGCAGACCCTTGAGCGCGGGGGCAAGTAACCCCGGCCCCTGCTCGAGCGGATAGACGAGGTAGGCCGGGAGGCGAAAACGCGGGCTGCCCTTCACCCGATACAGCCGGCCGGTTTGGACATAGGGCTGCGCCATGCGCTCAGGGAGGAAGCAGGCGCCGCCGTTCTCGAGGATCAACTGGAGTGCCAGCCAGCCGATATTGGCGCGCAGGGCGGGGCTCTCCCAGTCGGGGTAATGGGCACTATGCTGGGCGTAGAAGGCCGGCCCCCACTCGACGTAGACGTAGCGGTCATCGAGTGTCTGGGTCGGCGAGTCGGTGCTGACCAGGACCAGCATTTCGTCGAACAGGTGCTCGACGTGCAGGGTCGGAGTCTGGTAAGGCGTGTACATCAGTGCGAGGTCCAGGTTGCCCTCGACCAGTCCGCGCATCAGGTCCTCCTCGAATCCGATCTCGCTGCGGATCGAGAGCTCGGGAAACCGCGACCGCATCTGCCCGAGCCAGCGTGGGAGGAACCCCTCCCAAAGCGCAATGCGTGCGCCTACCGTGATGCTCGCGGTGAACCGACTGGGGAGCCCGACCTCGTGGCGCGCCTGCTCGAGGCTGAGCAGGAGGGCCTTGGCGTGCCGCAGCAGGCGCCGTCCGGCGGGCGTGAGCGCGGCACCGGCGCGGTTGCGCACGAAGAGCCGCGTGCCGAAGTAGGTCTCGAGGCCCTGGATTCGGGCGCTCACCGTGGATTGGGTGACGTGCAGTCGGTTGCCCGCCTCGAGAAAGGTGCCGTGGGCAGCGACGGCGAGGAAGGTGCGCAGTTGGTCGGTTTCCATCCCCGAACTATCGTTGTTTGCGATATCAAGGTCCAATAACTTTCGTTTGTCTTCTGCTTTCTGGGGTCGATATGCTGAGACAAAGGCTGGACCGATCCGGGCGACACCGCGCCCCGAGCCAGCAACCCCTAACCAGGAGACAGACGATGATCGCGGTAAAGGTCCTACTCAAAGTCACCCGGGAGCCACTCAAGCGCACGCCCGTGGTGCTGCGGCGGGACGTCGACGGCAGTGAGACGCCCCCGGTTCTGACCGACCGCAGCGGGGTCGCCCAGTTTGATCTCCCGCCGACCAGCGGGAAGGTCCTGGTCTCAGGGGTCGAGCGCTACCACGGGCGCCTCGACGGCGACATCAAGGTCGACCTCTGGTCGATCGTCCAGCCCGGGGACGACTCGGCGGGCATGCCCGGTGAGTTCCCCGTCGGCAGCAACGCCTACCCGAGCATGAGCACGCGGGTCGTGGAGGTGGCTGGGAGGGAGGTGCTCACCGACGGCGAAGGCTACCTGGTGGATCCCAGCACCTGGTCGGAGGGTTTCGCCCGCGCGCAGGCGGCGCTGGAGGGCCTGCCACTCGGGGCGGAGCACTGGGAGGTCATCCGGTATCTGCGCGAGCACTTCGCCAAGCACGGGGCACAGGCCACGGTGCGCGACATGATCCAGCACTTCCGCCAGGTCTGGGGCGCGGAGAAGGGCAGCAACCGTTACCTGCACCGGCTGTTTCCCCGCGGAGGGCCGCAGAAACAGGGCAATCGTTTGGCGGGGCTGCTGCGCACCAAGGGCGAGCATTGAGCCCGCACGCCCCCTGACCTTGCCTCCAACCGCCGCGAGCGCGGTGATTCCCCGGCGGCTCGTCCCGTCGACGCAACAAAAAGGGGCGCCGAGGCGCCCCTTTGCTTCGACCCAGAGGTCGGAACGGGTCAGTTGACCTTGGGATCCAGCTCGCCCTTGGCGTAGCGGGTGGTCATGGCCTCTAGCGAGAGGACCTTGATCTTGCTCGCGTTGCCGGCGGTGCCGAAGGCCTCGTAGCGGTCCTTGCAGATCTGCTTCATGGCCTTGGTGGCGGCGATGAAGTACTTGCGGGGGTCGAACTCCTTTTTGTTCTCCACCAGGAACTTGCGGATCGCGCCGGTGGAGGCCATGCGCAGATCGGTGTCGATGTTGACCTTGCGCACGCCGTGCTTGATGCCCTCGACGATCTCCTCGACCGGCACGCCATAGGTCTCGCCCATGTCGCCGCCGTTCTCGTTGATGATCTTGAGCCATTCCTGGGGCACGCTGGAGGAGCCGTGCATCACCAGGTGGGTGCTGGGGATGCGGGCGTGGATCTCCTTGACCCGCTCGATGGCGAGGATGTCGCCGGTCGGCGGACGGGTGAACTTGTAGGCCCCGTGGGAGGTGCCGATGGCGATCGCCAGGGCGTCGACCCCGGTCTTCTTGACGAAGTCGGCGGCCTCCTCCGGATCGGTGAGGAGCTGGCTGTGGTCCAGGGTCCCCTCGGCGCCGATGCCGTCCTCTTCACCGGCCATGCCGGTCTCCAAGGAGCCGAGGCAGCCCAGCTCACCCTCGACCGAGACGCCGCAGGCGTGGGCCATCTGCACCACGGTGCGGGTGACGTCGACGTTGTACTCGTAGGAGGTCGGGGTCTTGCCGTCCTCGCCGAGCGAGCCGTCCATCATCACCGAGCTGAAGCCGAGCTGGATGGAGCGCTGGCAGACCGCGGCGGATGTGCCGTGGTCCTGGTGCATGACCACGGGGATGTGCGGCCACTCCTCGATGGCCGCCAGGATCAGGTGGCGCAGGAAGGGGGCGCCGGCGTACTTACGGGCGCCGGCCGAGGCCTGGACGATGACCGGGGAGTCGGTCTCGTCAGCGGCCTCCATGATGGCGCGCATCTGTTCGAGGTTGTTGACGTTGAAGGCGGGGACGCCGTAGCCGTGCTCGGCGGCATGGTCTAGGAGCTGACGCAGCGAAATCAGGGCCATGATGGATCTCCTCTTTTCGGCTTTCGGGGATGGGTAGGGGTTGGGCTCGGGCTAGTCCTCGGTGAGGAGCGCATGCTCCCCGACCCGCATGATCTTCATGATATTGGTCTGTCCTTCCACACCGGAGCGGTCGCCTTTGGTGATGATCACCAGGTCACCGTTACGCACGGTACCGCGGCGCAGCAGCTCCTCGACGACCTCTCGGTTGACTTCATGAATATCGGTGCTGGCCACGTCGAAGCTTACCGGATAAGCGCCGCGAAAAATCGTGACTTTTCTACGGGTTGCTACGTGACGGGTGAGGGCGTAAATGGGGATGCCCGAGCTGATGCGCGACATCCACTTGACAGTGGATCCGGTCTCGGTCAACGCGGCGATCGCCTTCACCCCCAGGTGGTTGGCGGTGTACATGGTGGCCATGGCGATGGCCTCGTCCACCCGACCGAAGACCGAATCGATGCGGTGAGCAGAGCGTCGCACCGCCGTCTGCTTCTCGGCCTCCTCGCAGATGCGGTGCATCGCCTCGACCACCTTGGCCGGGTAGCGGCCGACCGAGGTCTCGGCCGAGAGCATCACGGCATCCGTCCCATCGAGCACCGCGTTGGCGACGTCGAAGACCTCCGCCCGGGTCGGGATCGGACTCTCGATCATCGACTGCATCATCTGGGTGGCGGTGATGACGACGCTATTGAGCTCCCGCGCACGGTGGATGATCGCCTTCTGCACCGCCGGAAGCTCGGCGTCGCCAATCTCCACCCCGAGGTCGCCGCGGGCGATCATGACGACATCGGCCGCGTGAATGATCTCGTCGATTGTGGTCAGCGCTTCGGCCCGCTCGATCTTGGCGACGATGCCGCCCGTGCCGCCGGCGGCCTGGAAGACCTCCCGCGCCTGACGCACGTCGTCGGCGCTGCGCACGAAGGAGACCGCCACGTAGTCGGCCTGGATCTCGGCGGCGAAGCGGATGTCCTCGATGTCCTTGTCGGTCAGGGCCGGCGCCGAGAGGCCGCCGCCCTTCTTGTTGATGCCCTTGTTGTTCGACAGGCGCCCGCCGACCACCACCTTGCAACGGACGCGGCTGCCGCTGACCTCCTCGACCCAGAGCTCGATCGCCCCGTCGTCGAGCAGCAGGGTATCGCCGCGCGCGACGTCCAGGGCGAGCTCGGTGTAAGTGGTGCCGACGCAGGTACGGTCGCCGCGGTCGAGCGGGCAGGCCGAGTCGACTGAGAAGCCGTCGCCGGGGCGAAGCTCGACCGCGCCCTCGGCGAACCGCCCGATGCGGATCTTTGGGCCCTGCAGGTCGGCGAGCAGCCCCACCTGCCGCCCCGCGGCCCAGGCTCGGTCGCGGATGCGCTCGGCGCGTTCGCGGTGCCGGGCATGGGTGTCGTGGGACAGGTTCAGGCGCACGACATCGACGCCGGCGGCGACGAGCTCGTCCATGACGGCGAGGTCGTCGGTGGCGGGGCCGAGGGTGGCGACGATCTTGGTGCGTCTAGGCATACGGAGGGGCCGCAGGGGTCAGCCGGGCTCGCGGATCGCGCCGCGGCGTCCGATCCGCGGCGAATCGACCGCGACGGGCATCAAGCCTTGGCGCGCGCCTCGAGCATGGCGACGGCGGGCAGGGTCTTGCCCTCCAGGTACTCGAGGAAGGCGCCGCCGGCGGTGGAGATATAGGACACCTTGTCGTAGATGTCGTACTTCTGGATGGCGGCAATGGTGTCGCCGCCCCCGGCGAGGCTGAATCCGGGGGCGTTGGCGATCGCCAGCGAGATGGTCTTGGTCCCCTCACCGAACTGATCGAACTCGAACACCCCGACCGGCCCGTTCCACACGATGGTGCCGGCCTTGGCGATGATGTCGGCCAGGGCCTTGGCGGACTCGGGACCGATGTCGAAGATCATGTCGTCGTCCTCGACGGCGTCGGCGGGTTTGAGCACCGCGGGCTCGTCCTCGGCGAACTTCTTGCCGCAGACCACGTCGGTGGCGATCGGGATGCTCGCCCCGCGCGCGGCCATCTTCTCCATCAGCGCCTGCGCGGTCGGCACCAAGTCGGCCTCGCACAGCGACTTGCCGATCTTCTTGCCGGTGGCGAGCAGGAAGGTGTTGGCGATGCCGCCGCCAACCACGAGCTGGTCGACCTTCTCCGACAGGGATTCGAGAACGGTGAGCTTGGTGGAGACCTTGGAGCCGCCGACGATGGCGACCATCGGCCGGGCCGGGTCCGCAAGCGCCTTCTGCAGGGCGTCGAGCTCCTCGGCGAGCAGCAGGCCGGCACAGGCAACGGGGGCAAACTTGCCGGCACCGTGGGTCGATGCCTGCGCGCGGTGGGCGGTGCCGAAGGCGTCCATCACGAAGACGTCGCACAGCGCCGCGTACTTCTTGGAGAGTGCCTCGTTGTCCTTGCCCTCACCCTTGTTGAAGCGAACGTTCTCCAGGAGCACCAGCTCCCCGTCGGCGATCTCGGTCGGGCTGTCGAGGTAGTCCTTGATGAGGCGGACCTCACGGCCGAGCTTGGCCGCTAGGTCGTCGGCCACCGGCTTCATCGAGTTCTCCTCGGAGTACACGCCCTCCTCGGGGCGGCCGAGGTGCGACATCACCATCACCTTGGCGCCGGCCTTCATGCAGTGCTCGAAGGTGGGCATGGAGGCGGTGATGCGGGCGTCGGAGGTCACCCGGCCGTTCTTGACGGGGACGTTGAGGTCCGCGCGGATCAGGACGCGCTTGCCAGCGAGATCGAGGTCGGTCAGCTTGATGAAGGACATGGCGGTTCTCCCTTGTCGATGCGGGCCGAAAGGATTCAGGCGCAAGGTGGACCTTGCCTCAAGCCTCTCGTCATTTCGCCGCAAATGAACGCAAATGAACGCGAACGGGAATAAGGCTTCCCAGCGCCCGACGGTGCGCAGCCAGGGCGATGCCAGGCTGCGGCGCGGCGGCCCGTGCCGCCGCGCCTGCGGGCGCTACTTCGCGACGTGCTGGACCATCCGCAGCATGTTGCAGGTGTAGCCGTACTCGTTGTCGTACCAGGCGACGACTTTGACGAAGGTCGGGTCGAGCTGGATCCCGGCCTCGGCGTCGAAGATCGACGGGGTGCTGCGGCCGCGGAAGTCGGTCGCGACCACCTTCTCATCCGTGTAGCCGAGCACGCCCTTGAGGTCACCGGACTCGGAGGCGGCCTTCATGGCGGCGCAGATGTCCTCGTACTTGGCGTCCTTGTTGAGCTCGACGGTGAGGTCGACGACCGAGACGTCGGAGGTCGGCACGCGGAAGGCCATGCCGGTCAGCTTGCCGTTGAGCTCGGGCAGGACCTTGCCCACCGCCTTGGCCGCGCCGGTGGAGGACGGGATGATGTTCTCCAGGATGCCGCGGCCGCCGCGCCAGTCCTTCTTCGAGGGGCCGTCGACGGTCTTCTGGGTGGCGGTGGCGGCGTGCACGGTGGTCATCAGGCCGCGCTTGATACCCCAGTTGTCGTGCAGAACCTTGGAGACCGGGGCCAGGCAGTTGGTGGTGCAGGAGGCGGCGGAGACGATGGTCTGGCCGGCGTAGGTGTTGTGGTTGACGCCGTAGACGAACATCGGGGTGCTGTCCTTGGAGGGCGCGGACTGCACGACCTTCTTGGCGCCGGCGTCGATGTGCGCCTGGCAGGTGTCGAGGGTGAGGAAGAAGCCGGTGCACTCCAGCACCACGTCGACGCCGATCTCGCCCCACTTGAGATTGCCCGGGTCCTTCTCGGCGGTCAGACGGATCGACTTGCCATTGACGATCATGGTGTTGCCGTCGACGGCGATGTCACCCTGGAAGTTGCCGTGCACCGAGTCGTACTTGAGCATGTAGGCCAGGTAATCGGGGTCGAGCAGGTCGTTGATGCCGACCACCTCGATGTCCGGGAACTCCTTGCTGATCGCACGGAAAGCCATGCGGCCGATGCGGCCGAAGCCGTTGATGCCAACTTTGATCGTCATGGGAACACTCCTGTTGAGGTGATGAGGGAGTCTGCCGCGCGGGGCGAACGGGGCGGGGCGTGCGACACGCCCCGCCCGGCGAGGATCAGAGCACGCCGTTCACCGCGGCAACGACGTTCTCGACAGTGAAGCCGAACTCTTTGAACAGAGGGCCCGCCGGCGCCGACTCGCCGAAGCGGTCGATCCCGACCACCGCGCCCTTACTGCCGACGTACTTCCACCAGCCGCCGGTCACGGCCGCCTCGACCGCCACCCGCGCGGTGACCGCGGCAGGTAGGACCGCCTCGCGGTACGCGGCGTCCTGGGCGTCGAAGCTATCGGCGGAGGGCATGGAGACGACGCGGATGGCCCGCCCGGGCATGGCCTCGGCGGCCTGGACCGCGAGCTCCACCTCCGAGCCGGTGGCGATGAGGATCGCCTCGGGCGTCCCCTCGCAGTCACGCAGCACATAGCCGCCGCGCGCGATGGCGGCGATCTGCTCGGGGCTGCGCGGCATGTGGGCGAGGTTCTGGCGCGAGAAGATCAGGCAGCTCGGGGCGTCGCGGCGCTCGATCGCGAGCTTCCAGCAGACCGCCGACTCGACCGCATCGCAGGGCCGCCAGACGCTCATCCGCGGGATCATGCGCAGCGTTGGTATCTGCTCGACCGGCTGGTGGGTCGGCCCGTCCTCGCCCAGGCCGATCGAGTCGTGGGTGTAGACGAAGATCGACGGGACCTTCATCAGGGCCGCCATGCGCAGCGCGTTACGCGCGTACTCGGAGAACATCAGGAAGGTGGCGCCGTAGGGAATGAAGCCCCCGTGCAGCGCGATGCCGTTCATGATGGCGGACATGCCGAACTCACGCACGCCGTAGTAGATGTAGTTGGCGTCGGAGACCGAGCGGCTCAGGCCCTTGCACCCCTTCCAGATGGTCAGGTTAGACCCGGCCAGGTCGGCCGAGCCGCCCATCAGCTCGGGCAGCAAGGGGCCGAAGCCGTTCAAGGCATTCTGCGAGGCCTTGCGTGAGGCGATGGTCTCGCCCTTCTCCACCACGGAGGCGATGAAGGCGTCGGCCTGCTCCGACCAGTTGGCGGGCAGCTCGCCGGCCATGCGCCGCTTGAATTCGGCCGCCTCGGCGGGGTAGGCCGCCGCGTAGGCGGCGAAACGCTCGCTCCACTCGGCCTCGGCGGCACCGCCGCGGGCCTTGGCGTCCCAGCCCTGGTAGACGTGCGAGGGGATCTCGAACGGCGGGTAGCCCCAGCCGATGGCCTCGCGGGTCAATGCCACCTCGTCGTCGCCGAGCGGTGCCCCGTGGCACTCCTCCTTGCCCTGCTTGTTGGGCGAGCCCCACCCGATCACGGTCTGGCAGCAGATGAGCGAGGGCTTGTCGGTGACCGCGCGGGCCTCCTCGATGGCGGCCTTGACGGCCTCCGGGTCGTGGCCGTCGACCTTCGGGATCACGTGCCAGCCGTAGGCCTGGAAGCGCTTGGGGGTGTCGTCGAGGAACCAGCCGGGCACGTTGCCGTGGCCGCGCACCTCGCCGTCGATCGAGATGTTGTTGTCGTCATAGAGCGCGATCAGCTTGCCGAGGCCGAGGGCACCGGCGAGCGAGCAGGCCTCATGCGAGATGCCTTCCATCAGGCAGCCGTCGCCAAGGAATACATAGGTATGATGGTCGACGATGGTGTGACCGGGGCGGTTGAACTGCCCCGCGAGGGCCTTCTCGGCGATCGCCATGCCGACCGCGTTGGTGATGCCCTGCCCGAGGGGACCGGTGGTCGTTTCCACGCCTGGCGCATAGCCGTACTCGGGGTGGCCAGGGGTGCGGGAGTGGAGCTGGCGGAACTGTCGCAGGTCATCCATGCCGAGGTCGTAGCCGCTCAGATGCAGCAGCGAGTAGATCAGCATGGAGCCGTGACCGTTGGAGAGCACGAAGCGGTCGCGGTCGGCCCACTTGGGGTTGGTCGGGTTGTGCTTGAGGAAGTCGTTCCACAGCACCTCGGCAATGTCGGCCATGCCCATGGGGGCGCCCGGGTGGCCCGACTTGGCCTTCTGGACCGCATCCATGCTGAGTGCACGGATGGCGTTAGCGAGCTCGCGGCGTGAGGACATCTCGTCCCTCCTCTTGTCAACCAAAGACCAAAGCGGCGACGGCGCGCCAACCGTGGCTGGGCGCGACGATCGGTGGCGAACACCTTAGGACTGGTGGCGCGGGCCGCGGGGAAGACGCGCGACCCGCTCCCGGCACCTGTTGCCTCATCCCCGGCAGTTCCCCTCGTCGAGAACGAAGCCGAAAACCGGAAGAATTGAAAGGTCGCATATTCTGGCGCAAAGCAAGCGGCGGCGACAAAGAAGCTGGCTTTATGCCAGGAAAATTTGTTTTATCACTTCCGAATATAGCGATGTTGTTACACGCCGGCAGCCCGTTCGCACCCCGGGCGACGCCGGCCGTCGCCGGCCGTCGCCTCAAGCCTGCCGCCACTTGATCGAGCAGCCCATGCTCGGGATCTGCTCGCGCGGACCCGAGCCGGTCAGGGCGACCTGCCTCATCGCCTCGAAGAGGTCGCGTCGCACGCCTTCGGGGGCGGTCTCCTTGCGGCTCTCGTCGAGCCGCCCGCGGTACTGCAACCCGAGCCCGGCGTCGTAGCCGAAGAAGTCGGGGGTGCACACCGCCCCGTAGGCGCGCGCGATCGCCTGGGTCTCATCGAGGAGGTAGGGGAAGGGGAAGCCGAAGGCGTCGGACACCTGGCGCATGTTCTCGAAGCTGTCCTCGGGGTACTCGGTGGGGTCGTTCGACATGATTGCCACGCTACCGATTCCGAGCGCGGTGAGCTCGCGGGCGTCGCGCACGATCCGCTCCCGCACCGCCATGACGTACGGGCAGTGGTTGCAGATGAACATCACCAACAGCCCCTTCTCGCCGCGGCACTGGTCGCGCGTCCACACCCGCCCGTCGACCCCCGGAAGGGCGAAGTCGGGGGCCGGCAGACCGAACTCACAGACGGGGGTCTGAAGGGAAACCATGGCGCAAATCCTCCGGGTGCCAAGCGCTTGAGGGGCGCCATCTTACCCGAAGCGGCGTCAAAGCCAAGGCCGCCACTAGGAATCCGCCCCACCCCGCCCTAAAATTCGAGGCTTTGCCGGCGCCGCCGTGCGCACTTCCCCTCCCTTCAACGCCACCCTTGGGGGTCGCCGCTCCATGGCCAAAGACTTCACCTTCACCTCGGAATCCGTCTCTGAGGGTCATCCGGACAAGGTCGCCGATCAGATCTCCGACGCGATGTTGGACGCCATCCTGGCGACCGACCCCCACCCGGAGCGGGCGCGGGTCGCCTGCGAGACGCTGGTCAAGACCGGCGCCGTAATCGTCGCCGGTGAGATCACCACCAACGCCTGGGTCGACCTCGACGAGCTGGTGCGCGGTGTGGTGTGCGACATCGGCTACACCAGCTCGCACGTGGGCTTCGACGGCTCCACCTGCGCGGTCATGTCGCTGATCGGCAAGCAGTCGAGCGACATCGCCCAAGGCGTCAACCGCGTGAGTCCCGAGGAGCAGGGTGCGGGCGACCAGGGCCTGATGTTTGGTTACGCGACCAACGAGACCGACGTCCTCATGCCGGCCCCGATCACCTACGCGCATCGACTGGTCCAGCGCCAGTCGGAGATGCGCAAGGCGCGGGTGCTGCCCTGGCTGCGGCCCGACGCCAAGAGCCAGGTGACCCTGCGCTACAGCGGGGGCCGGGTGGCCGCGGTCGACGCGGTGGTGCTCTCGACCCAGCACGACCCGGACGTCGACTACCGCCACCTGCGCGAGGCGGTGATGGAGAACATCATCCTGCCGGTCCTGCCGCAGGAATGGATCCACGGTGACACCAAGTTCCACATCAACCCCACCGGCAGCTTCGTCATTGGCGGACCGGTGGGCGACTGCGGGCTCACCGGGCGCAAGATCATCGTCGATACCTACGGTGGCTCGGCCCGCCACGGCGGTGGGGCCTTCTCCGGTAAGGACCCCTCCAAGGTCGACCGCTCGGCCGCCTACGCCGGCCGCTACGTCGCCAAGAACATCGTCGCCGCGGGGCTCGCGGACCGCTGCGAGATCCAGGTCTCCTACGCCATCGGGGTGGCGGAGCCGACGTCGATCACGATCGAGACCTTCGGCACCAGCAAGATTCCCGAGGACCGCATCGCCGCCCTGGTGCGTGAGCACTTTGATCTGCGCCCCTACAGCATCATCCAGATGCTCGACTTGGTGCGCCCGATCTACCGCAAGACCGCCGCCTACGGCCACTTCGGCCGCGAGGAGCCCGAGTTCACCTGGGAACGCACCGACAAGGCCGAGGTCTTGCGAGACGCGGCCGGCTTATAACGACAAGCGGTGAGCGATGAGCCCCGAAATCCGAAATCGTCGACCCGCGAATCGCTACCGACCAACCGCTTTCCACTCCCCCACCGAGGAGCGCTGCAACGGGGCCCGACCCCGCCAGGCTCGGTGCGGGGCCATCGTCCAACGGCGCTCACTCTGATAATCACGGGAGTTGACTACCATGAGTGAGTTTGCCGACTACAAGGTCGCCGACCTGTCCCTGGCCGGCTGGGGCCGGCGCGAGATCCGCATCGCGGAGACCGAGATGCCTGGATTGATGGCGGTACGCGAGAAGTACCGCGCCACGCGTCCCCTCGCCGGGGCGCGCATCACTGGCAGCCTGCACATGACCATTCAGACCGCGGTCCTGATCGAGACCCTGGTCGCGCTGGGCGCCGAGGTCCGCTGGGCCTCCTGCAACATCTTCTCGACCCAGGACCACGCCGCCGCGGCGATCGCCGCCGCCGGCATCCCGGTCTACGCCTGGAAGGGCGAGACCCTGGAGGAGTATTGGTGGTGCACCGAGCGGGTGCTCAACTGGCCCGACGGCGGCGGCCCCAACATGATCCTCGACGACGGCGGCGACGCCACGCTCCTGGTGCACAAGGGGGTGGAGTACGAGAAGGCCGGCGCGGTCCCCGCGCCGAGCGCGAGCGACAGCGAGGAGTGGCGGGCCGTGCTCGGGGTGCTGAAGCGCAGCCTGGAGCGCGACCCGGGGCACTGGCAGCGCGTCGCCGAGGGCATCCGCGGCGTGACCGAAGAGACCACCACCGGGGTGCACCGGCTCTACGAGATGGCGAAGAAGGGCACGCTGCTGTTCCCCGCGATGAACGTCAACGACTCGGTCACCAAGTCGAAGTTCGACAACCTCTACGGCTGCCGGGAGTCGCTGGTCGACGGCATCAAGCGCGCCACCGATGTCATGATCGCCGGCAAGATCGCGATGGTGTGCGGCTACGGCGACGTCGGCAAAGGCTGCGCCCAGTCGCTGCGCGGGCTCGGTGCCATCGTCTGGGTCTCCGAGATCGATCCCATTTGCGCCCTGCAGGCGGCGATGGAGGGCTTCCGGGTGACCACCATGGAGGAGGCCGCCCCGCTCGCCGACATCTTCGTCACCGCCACCGGCAACCTCAACATCATCACCCACGATCACATGCTGGCTATGAAGGACCAGGCGATCGTCTGCAACATCGGCCACTTCGACAACGAGATCGATGTCGCCAGCCTGCAGCGCTACGAGTGGGAGGAGATCAAACCGCAGGTCGACCACGTGATCTTCCCCACCGGGCGGCGGATCATCCTGCTCGCCAAGGGGCGCCTGGTGAACCTGGGCTGCGCCACCGGGCACCCCAGCTTCGTGATGTCCAACAGCTTCACCAACCAGGTGCTGGCCCAGATGGAGCTCTACGGCCACCCGGAGCGCTATCCCATCGGGGTCTATGTCCTGCCCAAACAGCTCGACGAGGAGGTCGCGCGTCTGCATCTGGCGAAGATCGGCGCGAAGCTGACCACCCTAAGGCCGGAGCAGGCCGATTACATCGGCGTGCCAGTGGGTGGGCCCTACAAGCCCGATCACTACCGCTACTGAGCCCTTTGGCGAGTCCCGTCGGCCTGGGCGGCTCCTTGCGCCTGGCCGTCGGGTGCTCATCTCTGCCGAGCCCCGCCTCATGACCAGCCCGACACACACGTTCAGCTTCGAGCTCTTTCCGCCCAAGTCGGTGGAGGGGCTCGACAAGCTCGCCACCCAGATCGAGCGACTCAAGGCGGTGGGGCCCGAGTACGTCTCGGTAACCTACGGGGCCGGCGGCTCGACCCGTGAGCGCACCTTTCAGACCGTAGCCCTGCTCCGTGCCCAAGGGATCGACACTGCGCCGCACCTTTCTTGCGTCGGCTCCTCGCGGGCGGAGCTGTGCGAGATCCTGCACCGCTACCGCGAAGAGGGTATCCACCGCATCGTCGCGCTGCGCGGTGATCTGCCATCGGGCATGGGTGCCGGCGGCGCGGGCGACCTGCGCTACGCCAACGAGCTGGTGACCCTGATTCGCGCTGAGACCGGCGGGCATTTCCACATCGAGGTGGCGGCCTATCCCGAGTTTCACCCCCAGGCGCCGAGCGCGGAGCGCGACCTCCAGAGTTTCAAGCGCAAGGTCGAGGCCGGCGCCGACGGCGCCATCACGCAGTATTTCTACAACGCCGACGCCTACTTCGCCTTCCTAGAGAGCTGCGCACGGTTGGGCGTCGACGTCCCCGTGGTGCCCGGGGTGATGCCGATCACCAACTTCAGCCAGCTCGCCCGTTTCTCCGACGCTTGCGGTGCGGAGATCCCACGCTGGGTGCGCAAGCGCCTGGAGGGCTACGGCGACGACATCGAGGCCATCCGCGCCTTCGGCCACGAGGTGGTGCTCCGCATGTGTCGACGTCTGCTCGAGGGCGGCGCGCCGGGTATCCACTTCTACACCATGAACCAGGCCGACCCGAGCCTGCGGCTGTGGAAGGAGCTCGGACTGCCGGGGGCGGAGCGGATCGCACCTCCGGGATGAGCCGCAGATTTTTTTGATCCCCGCGTCGCTGCGGTTGCGAATTGTCAATTACGCACGGCGCGTACGCGAGTAGCGTACTCCCCCGGAACCATCCACTCCTCCTTGTGAGCCGCCCCCCTGCGTTTGGGGCGGCTTCTTTATTTTTGGGCCCCCGGCCTCAGTCGACGGTGGTCCCGGACACCGCGGCCAGGGCCTCCTGCGCGATCTCGAGCTCCTCGTTGGTCGGGATGACGAGCAGCTTCACCGGACTCTCTGCGCTGCTGATTGCCCGCTCGCCACGCTCGGCCGAGGCGTTGGCCTGCTCGTCCAAGTAGATGCCGAACGCCTCCAGGTCCGAGCAGGTCCGCGCCCGGGTCAGGGGGTCGTTCTCGCCGATCCCGCCGGTGAAGACCACCGCATCCACCCGCCCGAGCTCGGCGTAATAGGCCCCGAGGTATTTGCGCAGGCGGTGGCAGAAGACCTCCACCGCGAGCCGCGCCCGCTCGTCGCCCGCGGCCGCGCGC
Organism: Chromatiaceae bacterium; assembly: GCA_025458165.1. Taxonomy (GTDB): domain Bacteria; phylum Pseudomonadota; class Gammaproteobacteria; order Chromatiales; family Chromatiaceae; genus JALOTB01. The sequence continues at coordinate 22,967 of JALOTB010000012.1, forward strand.
TGCTGGATCTCACGCATGTCATTCACACCGCAGAGCCCCAGCAGGCCGCTGCGGCGGTTGAGCAGGTCGTCGAGCGCCGCGTTGTCGAGGCCGAGGTTGTTTGCGATGAAAAAGTGGATCGCCGGGTCGATGTCGCCGCAGCGGGTCCCCATCACCAGCCCCTCCAAGGGCGTGAGCCCCATGGAGGTGTCGACGCTCGCGCCGGCTCGGATCGCCGTGGCGCTCGCCCCGTTGCCGAGATGCAGGGTGATCAGATTGCACTCGGTCAGCGGCCGACCGAGAAAGGCCGCCGCACGCTTGGCGACGTAGTGGTGCGAGGTCCCGTGAAAGCCGTAGCGGCGCACCCGGTGCTCGCGATAGAGGTTCTCCGGGATCGCGTAGCGATAGGCCCGCGGCGGCATGGTCTGATGGAAGGCGGTGTCGAACACCGCAACCTGAGGGACGCCCGGGAACAGCCGGCGCGCTACCTCGATGCCGGCCAGGTTCGCCGGGTTGTGCAGCGGGGCGAGCGGGATCATCCCGCGGATGGCGGCGACCACCCGGTCGTCGACCAGGGTCGGGCGATGAAAGGCCTCGCCGCCGTGCACCACCCGATGGCCGACCGCCCCGAGCTCGCTTAGATCCGCCAGGACGCCGGAGTCGCGCAGCCGGGCGGCGATGCGTGCGAGGCCCTCGCCGTGATCGGGGATTGCTGAGGTCTCGCGGCAAGACTGCTGCTCACCCTGGACACCGATCCAGCTCCCCTTGAGCTCGCTCTCGGCCTCGCCGATGCGGCTGATGGTGCCCGCAGCGAGTACCGGCCAGTCCTCGCTGCGGAAGAGCTGGTACTTGATCGACGAGCTGCCGGAGTTGAGGACCAGGACCTTCATACCACCCCCGAGTGCGCCTCGGCACAGGATGTACCGAGATCTTCAGGCACGTTAGCGACTGAAAACGACAGAGCCGGCAGACCGCGCTATTCCGGCGCCCTGCCGATGTTGGCCAGGCCGGCCAATCGTCCGCGTCTCCCTAGACCGCGGCGGACGGTTCCACCGTCTGTGCCTGGATCGCCGTGATCACCACGGTGTTGACGATGTCCGGAACGGTGCAACCGCGGCTCAGGTCATTGACCGGCTTGTTGAGGCCTTGGAGCACCGGGCCGATGGCGACCGCGCCGGCGCTGCGCTGGACGGCCTTGTAGGTGTTGTTGCCGGTGTTGAGGTCCGGAAAGATGAACACCGTCGCCAGACCGGCTACCTCGCTGCCGGGGAGCTTGGAGCGCGCCACGCCGAGATCGACGGCGGCGTCGTACTGGATCGGGCCCTCCAGCTTGAGATCCGGCCGCCGCTCGCGGGCGATGCGCACTGCCTCGCGCACCTTGTCGACCTCGGCCCCCTTGCCCGACGCGCCGGTGGAGTAGGACAGCATCGCCACCCGCGGCTCGATGCCGAAGGCGGCCGCCGTGTCCGCGGAGGTCACTGCGATGTCGGCGAGCTGCTCGGCGTTGGGGTTGGGGTTGACGGCGCAATCGCCGTAGACCAGGACGCGGTCGGCCAGGCACATGAAGAAGACGCTGGAGACCAGCAGGGCCCCGGGCCGGGTCTTGACCATCTCGAAGGCGGGTCGAATGGTGTGCTGGGTGGTGTGGATCGCCCCCGAGACCATGCCGTGGGCGTCACCATGGTAGACCATGGCGGTACCGAAGTAGCTCACGTCCTCCATCACGTCGTGTGCGAGCTGCTCGGAGATCCCCTTATGCTTGCGCATCTCGTAGTAGGTCCGCGCGTAGCGCTGCCGCTGCGGGGCATGCACCGGATCGATGATCGGGATGCCACTGAGCTTGAGCCCCAGCTCGTTGATGCGTCGGCGGATCTTGTCCGGATTGCCGAGCAGGGTGAGATCGACGACGTCGCGGAGCGTCAGGATCTCCGCCGCCTGCAGGATCCGCTCGTCGGCCCCCTCGGGGAGCACGATGTGGCGGCGCTGGCTCTTGGCGCGGCGGATCAGCTCGTACTCGAACATGAGCGGCGTCTTACGCTGGGAGACGTGCACCGCGATCCGCTCGCTGAGCTCCGCGAGATCGACGTTGGCCTCGAACACCCCGAGCGCCGCCGCGATCTTGCGTTCGTCGCCGGGCAGGATGGCCGACTCGACCCGGTTGACCGCGAGCGCGGTGGTGAAGGTGTCACCCGGCACCCGCAGGATCGAGACCTTGGTGCGCCGCAGTCCGTCGACCAGGCGCTGTACGTTGGCCGCCGGCTGCAGGCCACCCGTAAGCAGTAGGCCGGCCACGCGCGGGAAGGAGGCCGACACGTCCGCGATCAGGCTCGCGAGGATGATATCGGAGCGGTCGCCGGGGGTGATGATGAGGCTGCCGTCCTCGAGGTAGTTCAGGAAGTCGGGGATCTCCATGGCGGCGATCTTGTAGTTGGTCACCACCTGGGTGAGGGCGTCGCCCTCCCCGCACAGGCACTCGGCCTTGAGCGCGCGGCGTATCTCGCCGACCGTTGGCATGCCCAGCGAGGGCTGCTCGGGCAGGACGTAGACCATCTCGCTCTGCGGCAGGACGCTGCGCGCCCGCGCCTTCATCAGCTCCAGGTCCTCGGCCGCGACGCCGTTCACGACCGTCGCGAGCAGCTCGCCGCCCCGGTCGAGCAGCGACTCGTGGGCGAGCTGCACGGCGTTTAGCGTTTCCTCGGGACTGCGGCGGAACCCCTTGACGACGGCGACGATCATGCAGCCGAGGTTGTTCGCGAGGTCGGCATTGAAGTCGAACTCGAGCGACGGGACCGCGCCGTCGAAGTCGGTCCCGGCGCATACCACCAGCTCGCACTTCTCCTCGAGCATCTTGAACTTGTTCAAGATGAGCTTGAGCAGCTCGTCGTAGTGCCCGCCCGCCACGAGCTGGGCGGCGGTCTCCGCGCTGCAGCCGTAGAGCATCTCCGCCGGGAAGGGCAGCTCATAGCGGGTGCGGATGAGCGTGGTGAGGCTGTCCTCCTCCACCGTGTGACGGACGATGGGACGGAAGAAGCCGACCCGGCGGGTAGCCGCCGAGAGCATGTCCATGAAGCCAAGCACGACGACCGACTTACCGCTGCCCGAGCTGGCGCCGGCGATGTAAAGACTCTGCATTCGGGGGTCTCTATGTTGGGTGAGACGCTGCGGCGCGCTGGCAGACGCCCGCGGCGCGAGCGCCCGGGCATGATAATGCCCGATAGGGGGGCTGCAAATGTTGCCGGGAGATGAATCGGCGCACCTGTTCGGCGCCGCGGGGTTAGGGAAACGCTGACGAATTCAGCGTTTGCCGCGCGGGGCAGGAGCCCCGTGCTGATTTTGGCCAGGACGGCCAATAATCAGCATCTCCTTAGATCAGCCCGCGCTCGGCGAGCGATACCCCCTCGCCCTCGCCGACGATGACGTGGTCGAGCACCCGGATCTCGAAGTGCGCCAGGGTATCCTTGAGCTTCTGGGTGATGCGCAGGTCCGCCTGGCTCGGCTCGGCGACCCCAGAGGATGATTGTGGGCGAAGATCACCGCGGCGGCATTGAGCAGGAGCGCCCGGCGCGCGACCTCGCGCGGGTGCACGCTCGCCCCGTCGATGGTCCCCTGGAACAGCTCCTCGTACTGGATGACCCGGTGGCGATTATCGAGGAAGAGGCAGGCAAAGACCTCCCTCGGGTAGCCGCGCAGGCAGGTCTTAAGATAGGCCCGGGTCGCCTCGGGGCTGGAGAGGACGTCGCGCTCGGCGAGCTCCTCCGCGAGGTAACGCCGGCTCATCTCCAGTACCGCGCGGAGCTGGGCGAACTTGGCCGGCCCGAGCCCCTTGGCCGCGCAGAAGCTCGCCTCGTCGGCGCAGAAGAGCCCGTGCAGCCCGCGGAACTCGGCGAGCAGCTCGCGGGCGAGGTCCACCGCGCTCTTCCCCGCGACCCCGGTGCGCAGGAAGATCGCCAGCAGCTCGGGGTCGGTCAAGGCCCCCGCCCCGCGTGCTAAGAGCTTCTCCCGCGGTCGCTCCCCCTCCGGCCAATCGCTGATCCCCATGCGCGCCCTCCTCGTCCTCTCTCGGCGGCAAAGATTAGGGGATCGCCGGGGGCTGGCCAATAGCAAACGTGGCGTTTGGGTTACACTCGCGATCGCAACAGCGCCTGTACGCGTCCCTTCGGCCCACTCTGCGGACGAGCTGCCCCTACTTGTCGATGCCCCCGCCCCGCCCAACCCGCATCCTGCTCGGCGTGAGCGGCGGCATCGCCGCTTACAAGGCGGCGGAGCTGATTCGCCTGCTGCGCGCCGAGGGCGTCGAGCTGCGCGTGGTGATGACCGCCGCGGCGCAGGCCTTCATCACCCCGCTGAGCCTGCAGGCACTGGCCGGCGGCGAGGTGCGCTGCGATCTGCTCGATCCCCGGGCGGAGGCCGGGATGGACCACATCGAGCTGGCGCGCTGGGCCGAGCTGGTGCTGGTGGTCCCAGCCACCGCGGATCTGATGGCGCGCCTCGCCGCGGGCCTTGCCGATGACCTGCTCACCACCCTGATCCTCGCCACCACCGCCCCGGTCGTGCTCGCCCCGGCGATGAATCACCGCATGTGGCGGCACCCCGCGACCCAGCACAACGCGGCCTTGCTCGCAGCCCGCGGGGTACGTCTGCTGGGACCCGCCGAGGGCGACCAGGCCTGCGGCGAGAGCGGTCCTGGGCGCCTGCTGGAGCCGGCCGAGATCCTCGCACGCATCCTCCGGCGGCCGCAGGGGCCGCTCGCCGGCCGGCGCGCGCTGGTCACCGCCGGCCCGACGCGCGAGCCAATCGACCCGGTGCGCTATCTGAGCAACCGCAGCTCCGGGCGCATGGGCTACGCGGTCGCCGCCGCACTCGCGGGCCGCGGCTCGCGGGTCGTGCTCGTCAGCGGCCCCACCGCCCTCGGCCCACCGGCGGGGGTCGAGCGGATTGCGGTGGAGACGGCGCTTGAGATGCAAGCCGCCGTGCTGGAGCGGGTCGCGACCTGCGATCTTTTCGTCGGCGCCGCGGCGGTGGCAGACTACCGCGTCGCCGACCCCGCGCCGGAGAAGCTGAAGAAGGGCGCCGCCGAGCTCGGTCTGCGGCTGGTCCGCAACCCCGACATCCTGGGCGAGGTGGCCGCGCTTGCCCGGCCCCCGTTTACCCTGGGCTTCGCGGCGGAGACCGAGCGGCTCGAGGAGCACGCGCGAGCCAAGCTCGCCGCCAAGGGGGTCGACATGATCGCGGCCAATCGGGTGGGCGGTGAGACGGGCGGCTTCGAGCGGGAAGAGAACGCCCTGCTGGTGCTCTGGCGCGGCGGCCGGCGCGTCCTCCCACTCTGCCCCAAGCCGCTGCTTGCGGAGTCCCTGGTCGACCTGCTGGAGGAGCGCTTCGGTGCACAGGCTGCAAGTCAAGATCCTTGACCCCCGCCTCGGGCGCGACTTCCCGCTGCCGCACTACGCCACCGGCGGCTCGGCCGGGCTTGACCTGCGCGCGATGCTCGCCGAGCCCCTGGAGCTCGCGCCGGGCGCGAGCGAGCTCATCCCCAGCGGGATGGCGATCCACATCGGCGAGCCCGGCGTGGCGGCGCTGATCCTGCCCCGCTCGGGGCTCGGCCACCGCCACGGGATCGTGCTGGGTAATCTGGTCGGGCTGATCGACTCCGACTACCAGGGGGAGCTCCTGGTCTCCTGCTGGAACCGGGGCCGCGAGCCGTTTTGCATCGACGTGGGCGAGCGCATCGCCCAGTTGGTCCTGGTCCCGGTGTTGCGCGCCCACTTCGAGCTGGTCGAGCGTTTCGAGGCGTCGGCGCGGGGCGCGGGCGGCTTCGGTCACACCGGCAGGGGCTAGGCGCTGATCATGCCCGAACGGGGACCATCCACCACTTTCGCATCGGTGCAACGGGGATAGGCATGCGGCTGCGACGCGCCGATCAGGGCCCAAAGGCGAAGCCGCGGGCGACGAGACGCCCGGTGGCCAAGCGTCGGCTTGGCCTAGGCACCTTCTGGCTACTCAACCTAGTGGCGGTGGCCGCGATCTTGATGCTCGCCTTTGCCGTGGGGCTCCGCGCGTGGATGGACAAGGCCGACGAGTACAGCGCGCGCTATCTCGGTAGCACCGCCGCCGTCCTGGTCCAGGAGCTCGGGGGCCGCGCCGCCGCGCTCCAGGGCCGACTGCGGGAGTGGGGCGCAGACCCGGCGCTCCAGTCCGCGTTGCAGGACCCCGACCCCGGGCGGTTGGAGGCCATCGCCGAGGGCCTCACGCGCCAGATCCCGGATGCCCTCTGGGTTCGCGTCTTCAAACCCGATGGCGGCAAGGGCGGCGGCCGCACCCCGGCGCTGAGCTTCGCCGGGCTGGATCTGGTGCATCAGGCCGAGCGGGAGCGGCGGGTCACCGCCCTGGAGGTCCACCGGTTGGGCAGCGATGAGGTGCATCTCGCCATCGCCGCCCCGGTGCTCGACGCCCGCGGCGGCCAGCTACTCGGCGTGGTGCACCTGGCGCTCCCGCTCTCGCTGCTCCCGCCCGCCAGCGCCGCGGGCGGGGAGTGGGGCAGCGTCTTTTATCAGCAGCGCGTCGGCGACCAGGTGGCATTCCTCGATCCCACCCGCGCCAAGAGCCCGCCGCGCGGCGAGCCGGTCAAGGTGGCGGAGGTGCCGGGGACCAGGCTACAGGTCGCCGCCTGGATCGAGCGCGACAGCCTGGTGGAGAGCGACCTGCTGCGCTACGGCGCGCTCGGGTTGTTGCTGGTGCTGGCGCTGATCGGTGGCGCCCTGTACCTCAACCTCGTCCTGGTGCGGCGCGCGCTCGCCGCCGATCACGCCGCGGTGGTGTCGCTGGTCGAGGACGGGGTCAACCGTCGTCCCGCACGCCCCCGCCTCGCCCGCCTGTCCGATGTTCAGCCGCTCTTCGACGTGCTCGCGAGTCTGGTCTACAGGCTCGCTCCGGCCTCGGGGGAGACGGGCGAGCTCGCCGCCGTACCCAGCGAGGGACCGGCGACGGGCGCGGGCCTTGTCCCGCCGACATCCAAGGCCGTGGGGCTCGAGGTCGGTCCCCTGGAGGAGATCGCCCATGCGCCCATCGCGGTGCCGGCGAGCGTCTTTCGCGCCTACGACATCCGTGGCCGGGTGGACGGTGATCTGACTGTCGAGCTGGTGCGTAGCCTCGGACGCGCAGTCGCCCTGGAGGCCGACGAGGTTGGCGATCAGACCGTCCTGGTCGCCCGCGACACCCGGCCCTCGGGCGAGGCGCTCTCTCAGGCCCTGGTCGAAGGACTCTGCGCGAGCGGGCGCGATGTGATCGATCTCGGGGTGGTCCCCACCCCGGTGCTCTACTTCGCCGCCAGCTATCAAGGCGGCAAGTCCGGGGTGATGATCACCGGCAGTCATAATCCGCCCGAGTACAACGGGCTCAAGGTGGTGGTCGATGGCGAGGCCCTTGGCGGCGAGCGAATCGGCCGCCTGCGCGAGCGCATCCTCAAGGGTGAGTTCCTGCGCGGCGAGGGGCACGTCCGCCACCAAGAGCTGATCGAGGTCTATCTCGGCGCGATCACCGGGGGGGTGGCGATCGCACGCACACTCAAGGTGGTCATCGACTGCGGCAACGGCACCGCGGCGCTGGTCGCGCCGCGGCTCTACCGGGCGCTCGGCTGCCAGGTGATCGAGCTTAACTGCGACCCCGCGGCGGGCTTCCCCGACGGCCGGGTCCCCGATCCGGCGCGCCCGGAATGCCTGCAGGCGCTGCAGGCGCGGGTGCTGGCGGAGGGCGGTGATCTTGGGCTCGCCTTCGACGGCGATGCCGACCGGCTGGGCGTGGTGGACTCGGCAGGCAAGATCATCTGGCCCGACCGCGTGCTGATGCTGCTCGCCGCCGACGTCCTCTCCCGCCAGCCGGGGAGCGATATCGTCTTCGACGTCAAGTCGAGCCACCACCTGGCCGCCGAGATCCAGCGCAGCGGCGGTTGCCCGGTGATGTGGAAGTCGGGCCACTCGCCGCTCAAGGCGAAGCTGCGCGAGACCGGCGCGCCACTCGCTGGCGAGTGGAGCGGGCACATCGTGTTCGCCGAGCGTTGGTACGGCTTCGACGATGCCCTCTACGCCGGGGCGCGGCTGCTCGAGGTCCTGGCGCTCGACCCGCGCACGAGCGCCGAAGTCTTCGCGGCCCTGCCCGAGTCGCCGATCTCGACCCCGGAGCTTGCGGTCCCCCTCGACGAGGGGGAGCCGGCTCGGATCATGGGGTCGATCCTCGCGCTCGCCGACCGGCTCGACGGCGTTCAGGTGACCACCGTCGACGGCCTGCGCGTCGAGTTCGACCGGGGCTGGGGTCTGGTGCGCGCCTCCAATACCCAGCCCGCGCTCTTGTTCCGCTTCGAGGCGGACGACGAGGAGGCGCTGGGGCGCCTCCAGGCGCTCTTCACCCGCCTGCTCGATCGCGCCGCTCCAGGCCTGGAGCTGCCCTTTTGATCCCCGCGGGTGGCGGGCGTCGCTTGAATTTTTACCCTCCCCGTGACCCAATGATGCCGAGACCCGCCGCCCCGGCGGGCCCGGAGCGCACAGGAGTCCCCATGTCACTCGCCCTTGAGCGTGCCCGCAGTATCGCCCACGTGCTCATCGAGGCGCTGCCTTACATCCAGCGCTTCCGCGGCAAGACCATGGTGATCAAGTACGGTGGCAACGCCATGGTGGAGCAGGCGCTCAAGCACAGCTTCGCCCGCGACGTCGTCCTGATGAAGTTGGTCGGCATCAACCCAGTGGTGGTCCACGGCGGCGGGCCGCAGATCGGCCAGCTCCTCGGGCGGCTGGGCAAGGCGACCGAGTTCATCCAGGGGATGCGGGTGACCGACAGCGAGACCATGGACGTGGTCGAGATGGTCCTGGGCGGGCTGGTCAACAAGGAGATCGTTAACCTGCTCAACCGTCACGGCGGCGGTGCCGTTGGCCTTACCGGCAAGGACGGCGACCTGATCCGCGCCCGTAAGCTCCTCTTGCGGCGCGACGCCCCGGAGCTCGACGCCCCCGAGATCATCGACCTGGGTCACGTCGGCGAGGTCGAGAGTATCGACGTTGGTGTGGTCGACATGCTGCTGCGCGGCGATTTCATCCCGGTGATCGCGCCGATCGGCGTCGGCGAGGACGGCTTCTCCTACAACATCAATGCCGACCTGGTTGCCGGCAAGGTGGCGGAGGTGATGCAGGCCGAGAAGCTGCTGCTGCTCACCAACACCGCCGGCATCCTCAACGCCGCCGGCAAGCTGATCCCCGAGGTCGACGTCAACGGGGTCGAGGAGCTGGTGCGCCAGGGGGTGATCCACGGCGGCATGCTGCCCAAGGTCCAGTGCGCCGTGGAGGCGGTCCAGGGGGGCGTGCGCAGCGCCCACATCATCGACGGGCGGGTCGAGCACGCACTGATGCTCGACCTGTTCACCGACGAGGGCGTCGGGACGCTGATCCGTCGGCGCTGATCCGCCGCCCCGGCTAGGCCACCGCAAGCGCCGCCTCGATCCGCGCGGCACGAATGGTCGCCCGCGCCCGCCGCAACCCGAGCTGCCATGGCCGCAAAATCATCCCGCAAGCAGGAGCTGCTGCAGGTCCTCGCCCTGGAGCTCGAGCGACGCCAGGGCGAGCGCATTACCACGGCCGCGCTTGCCGCCGCGGCGGGGGTCTCGGAGGCCGCGCTTTACCGCCACTTCCCGAGCAAGACGCGGATGTTCGAGGCCCTCATCGAGTTCGCCGAGGAGACGGTGTTCGCCCGCGTCAACCAGATCCTGGCGGCCGAGGAAGACGCCCGCACCCGCTGCGAACGGCTGATCTATCTGCTGCTCGCGTTCGCCGAGCGCAACCCAGGGATCACGCGCTTGCTGGTCGGGGACGTGCTGACGGGCGAAGGACCGCGCCTGCGCTCCCGGGTCGAGAAGTTCTACGACCGCTTCGAGGCGCAGCTCCGCCAGGTACTGCGCGAGGGGAGCCTGCGCGGGGCAGGCGCCGCGGCCCCGGCGGAGGTGGGGGCGGAGTTCCTACTCGACATCACCCAGGGGCGGCTACAGCAGTTCACCCGCAGCGGCTTCAGCCGCAATCCGCTGCGTCACTGGGAGGCGCTGCGGGAGCTGGTCGGGCGCGCACTCTTCCCAACGGCTGGTTAGGGCGCTGGCACCGAGCTGCGTCGCTCGGGGGCGGCGGCACGCCCGGTGACCGCGCCACGGAATCCCTCGAGGATCTCGCGTGCCTGCTCGCCGCCGCAGGTCTCGGCGCCGCGGGCGGAGAGGCGGCACTGCAGGTCGAGGAAGAGGATGGTGGCGGCACCCTGCTCGTCCTTGATGCGCGAGAGGATCAGGCTGATGTCCCGGTCGCTCTTGGGCGGTGCGGTGACCAGGATGTTGTCGCCCCAGGTCTGCTCGGGGGTGGTCGAATGCGTGCGGACGTAATCGGTGGCCGGCCCCCAGAGACGGTCGCACTCCGCCACGTCGGCGCACCGGATCAGGTTGTGCAGAAGGGGGTGGAGATCGCGCGCATCCATGCGCGGGCGCGAGTCGACCAGGTCGTTGAGCTGGAGGAAGCGGATGCGGTCCTTCTCGTGGCTCTCGCGGATCGCGTCCTTCTGCCGCTCGTGATCGAGAATGCTCGCGTAGCTGTCGCCGATCGCCCGCTCGGTGTTGGCGATGGCGTCGGTCAGATGGCGAGGGATCGGCTTGCCCGCCCGCTCGTAGTCGGCCGCCTCGGCGCGCAGCAGGGCGAGGCGCTCCTGGAAGCTGCGGATGTTGGAGCGGATGACCTGGGTCATGACGTCGACCGCGGCCATCTTGCCGTCGCGCGCCATGATGATGTCGTCTTCCGAGCGGTAGGTACGCAGCAGCACCCGATCGGCCGCGCGCTGCTCCTCGGCGAGACGCTCCTGCTCGGCGCGTAGCCGCTCGATCTCACGCTCGCGCTCGAGCTCCTCGGCGGTCTTGGCCGGCGGCACCACCCGTACCGCGGTGCCCTTGCCGCCGAGCTCGGTATGGCCCCGGCTGCTCTGGTCGGGCGGCAGGGTATCGGTGAAATGGACGACTCCGTTCTCGTCGACCCAGCGGTAGAACTTGCCGGTCGAGGGCGGGGGGGCCGCGCTCGCCACGAACGCCATGAGCAGCAGGGGGGGCAGGAGCGCGCGCCACATCACGCCTGCCCTCCCGGCACCCCGTAGCGGGCGCGATACGCTTGCACCGCCGCGAGGTCGGCTGCGGACTGCGGGTCGGCGGCGAGCAGCGCGATCAGGTCGGTGAGGGTGAGGATACTGAGCACCGGCAGACCGAACCGCTCGCGCACCTCCTCGACCGCGGAGTTCTCGCCCTGGCCCCGCTCCTGGCGGTCGAGTGCGATCACCACCCCCGCGGGCCGCGCCCCGTGGGCAGTGATGATGTCGACCGATTCGCGCACCGAGGTCCCGGCGGTGATCACGTCGTCGATGATGAGCACCTCGCCCGCAAGCGGGCTGCCGACGATGGCGCCGCCCTCGCCGTGGTCCTTGGCCTCCTTACGGTTGAAGGCGTAGGGGACATCCCGCCCGTGGTGGTCGGCGAGCGCGATGCTGGCGGCCGCGGCGAGCGGTATGCCCTTGTAGGCGGGGCCGTAAATGACGTCGAAGGATACCCCGCCGGCGAGGATCGCCTCGGCGTAGAAGCGGCCGAGTCGCGCCAGGCGGGCGCCGGTGTTGAACAGGCCGGCGTTGAAGAAGTAGGGGCTCGTGCGGCCGGACTTGAGGGTAAACTGCCCGAAGCGCAGGGCGCCCGTCTCGCGCGCGAAGTGCAGAAAGTCCCGTTGGTAGTCTTGCATCGGCTCAGCTCCGACCGGCTGTCGTGACGCAATCCATGATACACGCTCGCGCAGCGGGGCCGCGACGGCCCCCCGCCGTGCCCCCGGGGAGCGGGCGCGGCTCGGGCGGCGGATGACTCCCGCACTGGCCTCGATGCACCGCATCGCCGCGGTGCTCTTTCTCGGTTTCGCCTCCGGCCTGCCGTTGGCGCTGACCGGCCAGGCGATGCAGGCCTGGTTGACGGTCGATGGCGTCGACATCGCCACCATCGGCTTTCTCGGGCTGGTCGGCATCCCCTATACCTTCAAGTTCCTTTGGGCGCCGCTGATGGACCGCTTCGAGCCGCCGTTGCTCGGTCGGCGCCGCGGCTGGCTGGTGCTGACCCAGCTCCTGCTCGCGGCGGTGCTCTACGCGATGTCCGGCCTCTCGCCCGCTAGCGCACCGCTGACCTTCGCCGCGGTGGCGGTGCTGGTCGCCTTCCTCTCGGCCTCCCAGGACGTGGTGATCGACGCCTACCGCACCGACGTACTGGAGGCGCGCGAACGGGGCCTGGGTGCCTCTATGTCGGTGTTTGGCTATCGCCTCGCCATGATCCTCTCCGGCGGGATCAGTCTGATCTGGGCCGAGCAGTGGGGGAGCTGGGGCCAGGTCTACCAGGTGATGGCCGGGATCTTTCTGTTCGCCGCCGGGGTCTCCCTGCTGACCCTGCCGAGCGTCAACAGCGCGCTCAAGCCGCTGGCCTCGGACCCCCGGCGCGAGCTTTTGGGCTTCCTCGCCATGCTGGGCGGTGTGCTCCTGGGGGCGCTCGGCGCGCGCTGGCTGCTCATCGGCCTGGGGCTCGATCCGCACGACGCCAACAAGTGGATCCAGCTCCTGTTCGTCATGGCGAGCATTGCCGCGGCTTTGCCGCTCGGCTACTGGGCGGCACGCCGTGCCGGATTCGAGACCCTGAATCGCTCGTTGGAGAGCTTCCTCGCCCAGCCGGGGGCGATCGCCTTCCTCCTGCTCATCGTGCTCTACAAGCTCGGCGACGCCTTCGCCGGGGTGTTGACCACCCCCTTCCTGATCAAGGGCCTCGGCTTCTCCCAGGCCGAGGTCGGCATCGTCAACAAGATCATCGGCATCTGGCTCACCATCTTCGGGGCGCTGGCCGCCGGCGCCATCATGCTGCGGATCAGCCTGTACCAGGCCCTCTTGGCCTTCGGCGTGCTGCAACTGCTTTCGAATCTTGGCTTTTACGTCATCGCCGTGCTCGGCAAGGGGGCCTGGGGCAGCTTCACGCTGCCGCCGTTCGATCTCGGCTTCGTCGCCCTGGACACCCACGCCGACATCGATACCCTGCTCATGTCCGTGATCGCCTTCGAGAACATCACCGGCGGCATGGGCACGGCGGCCTTCGTCGCGCTGTTGATGGGGCTGTGCAACCACCGCTTCTCGGCGACCCACTACGCGCTGCTGTCGGCGCTGGCGGCGGTGGGACGCATCTATGTCAGCCCGCTCTCCGGCGTGCTCTCGGAGTCGATCGGCTGGCCGGCGTTCTTCCTCTTCTCGGTCGCGGCGGCGATACCCGGGATCGGGATGGTGTGGTGGATGCGGGCCACGATCAGCGACCTGAACGGGGCTCGGCGAGCCGGGAATGGGTCCGCGAATGAACACAAATAAGCGCAAGCTGGCAGGGACGCTTGCTAGTCATGGTGCGGCGGCTCGCGTGCCTGATCGGGGCCGCGTCCCAGGTTGCCGATCCCGCTCGGCCGACCGGGCGGCCGGGGACAGTCGGTGAGCGAGGGGATGTCGCTGGTCACGGCCTTCCTCGTCGGGCTGCTCGGCGGGGTGCACTGCGTCGGGATGTGCGGCGGGATCGTGGGGACCCTGACCCTAGGGCTGCCGCGGGAGGTGCGCGCGAGCCTCGCCCGGCTCTTCCCCTATCAGCTCGGCTACAACCTCGGGCGGATCTCTGGCTATACGGTGGCCGGGGCGCTCATGGGTGGGCTGGGCGGCGTGCTCGCCACCCTGGTGCCGCTACAGATCGTCCAGCGGGGGCTCTATCTCGTCGCCGCGCTCTTCATGATCCTGCTCGGACTCTATCTCGGCGGCTGGTGGCTCGGCCTCACCCGACTAGAGCGGCTGGGGGGGCGGCTGTGGGCAAGGCTCGAGCCCCTGGGCCGGCGCCTCCTGCCGATCCACAGCCCTTGGCAGGCGGTCGGTCTGGGCCTTGTCTGGGCCTGGATACCCTGCGGCCTGGTCTACAGCGTGCTGATCTGGTCGATCTCGGCCGGCAGCGCGCCCCAGGGCGCCGCCCTGATGCTCGCGTTCGGGCTCGGCACCCTGCCGAATCTGCTGGGGATGGGGATGCTGGCCGGGGCCGCGGCGCGGCTCTCGGATCAGGTCTGGGTCCGCCGGGGGGCGGGGCTGATGGTGCTGGGGTTCGGGCTCTACGCCCTGTGGCAGGTGGCCGCGGGCTGAGCCGCCGTCAATCGGCCGCGCGGGCGACCGAGGACGCCCCCGCAAGGGCCGGGGGCGCCAGGCTGGTTACTTGGTGAAGAACTGCTGGCTCATCCGCATGCCGTAGGTCTTGCCGCCCCCCTCTGGGACGACCTGGATGTCGAAGTCGACCGTCTCCTGGTCGCGGATCGAGAGCTCGCCGATGTAGTAGATGGCGTCCTGCTCCTTGATCTCGCGCATCGGCAGGCGTGCCCGCTGCCCGGTGAGCGCGACCGTATGGACCTCGACCTGGGCGGCCACCGGCTCCCCGGTGGTCCCGGCCTTCTCCTTGATGACGCTGACGTTAAGCAGGCCGCGCTGTTTGCTGCGCTGCAGGCCGTAGGTCTTGGCGACCTCCGGGGTGAGGATGTCGCTGGTGAAGGCGTTGTGATGGATGGTGTAGCCGTCCACGCTCGTGCTGTTCTGCGCGGTGGCCAGGGCCGGAACCGTCAGGGCGGCGGCGAGGGCCAGGGTGGAAATGATTCGGCTCATCGGGATTCCTCCTTTATCGTCGGATGCTCGTTGTGGTCGTGACTCGAACGCCTTGAGGCTACACCAAACCGGGCGGGCAGGCGAAGTGCCGGCGTTGCGCCCAGGCTGGATCGGTGGGGAAGGGGCGGGGTCGCGTCCCGCGCCGCCGGGTCCGGCCCTCAAGCCTTGCCGGCGACGAGCTGAGGCTTGCCCGGGTGCTCCTCCTCGAGCAGCGGGTCGAACTGCAGGGCGTTGTGGATGTTGCGCAGGGCGGTGAGCTGCTTGGCGAGCTCGACGTACTGCTTGTGCATGTCGTCGATCCGGCTCTGGAGGCTGTCGTTGGAGCGACCGATGCGCTGGAGGTTCTCCAGGCGCCGCTCGATCATCCGCTTGTGCTCCTGGATCTGGGTCGCCAGCGGCTGCAGGGCATCCCGCGTCCAGTTGTCGAAAGTGGTCCGGAGCTGATCGAAGAGCACGCGGGCGCGCCCGACCATCTGGTGGTGGAAGCGCTCGATGACCACACCCTGCTCGGCCAGGAGCATTGCCGGGCTGGTGCGGAAGTTCTCCATCTCCTGGTAGAGCAGCTCGATCTCGACGCGGAACTTCATCGCCACGAAGACCTTGGGCGGGCTGACGTTGAAGCCGAAGTCGTCCTCGAAACGTTGATAGGTGAGCCCGACCAGCCTGCGGATGCGCTCGCTCTCGCTGGCCACCGTCTGGGTGGCGCCGCGCAGCTCCTGGAACAGGCCCTTCATGGCGAGGGCGAGGCCCCGGGTGGTCCAGCTCTGCACCATCGCCCGGTGGGCCTGCTCGATCAGGCCGTCGATGTGCTCGCGCGCGAGCAGCTCCCGGCTCAGGCGCGTCTCGACGATCAGCTCCTCGCGGCTCGCCTGGAACTGGTGGACGCCAAGGAGGTATTGCTCCTGCTCCTGGCGGGTCTTCTCCAACAAGTGGGAGATGACGCCGTCGCTCTTGCCACGGAGCTGCTCGAGCTCCTGGAGCTGGGCCTTGAGCTGGTCGATGCGCCCGGTGACGCGCGCACGGTTGCGCTCGACGAGGTCGCCGACCCCTGTCCCGAGCATCGCGAGGAGGTGCTGGTGCTTGTTCTCCAGCATTCGGGTGGAGAGCTGGCGCTCCAGCGCGGGGAGCGCGCTCTTGCGTAACAGCGGCTCGTCGCCCCGCAGCTTGCCGAGCACCGCCTTCTGCGCCGAGATTGGGAGCACGATCTCCTCGCCGACGCCGAGTACCTGGGCGGTGTCGACGCGCTGGCGCGCGATTCGGGCCTCGGTCACACGCGCGTCGGCAGGGAGCTCGTCCCACAGGGTGTCGACCTTGTTCACCGCGACCAAGATGCCGCGCTGCCGGCCGCTCTGGAACCCCTTGAGGTGGTGCTGCCACATCTCCAGGTCGCTGCGGGTCACACCCACGTCGGCGGCGAGGACGAAGACCACCGCCTGCGCCGCCGGGAGCATGCTGAGCGTCAGCTCGGGCTCGCTGCCCAAGGCGTTGAGTCCGGGGGTGTCCAGGATCACCAAGCCCTGCTTGAGCAGCGGATGAGGCAGGCTGATGATCGCGTGCCGCCACTTGGGGATCTCGACCTGGCGCGCGGCGGGCTGCCCATCTGGGGTGAGCCCGAAGGCCGAGAGTCCGAGGCGCGTCGCCTCGGCCATAGAGACCTTCTTGACCTGGAGGATCTCGCCCAGGGTAGCGGCGATCTGGGCCGGATCCTGGCCGTGCAGGGGGTAGTGCACCCACTGCTTGGGGTCGGCCTTGATCTGGGCGATGGGGGCGTCCTGGGCGCGGCTCTCGATGGGGAGCAGGCGCAGATAGGCCTCGTTGCGCTCCTCGTCCCACAAGAGCTCGGTCGGGCACATGGTGCTGCGCCCATCCGCCGAGGGCAGCAGCCGCTGGCCGGTGTCGGCGAAAAAGATGGCGTTGATCAGCTCGGTCTTGCCGCGGCCAAGCTCCGCGACGAAGGCGATGGTGAGCCGGTCGCGGTCGAGGGCCGCCAGGGTGCTACGGATGCGCTCGCGCACCTCGGGGCTGGTCTGACCTTCGAGCTCCAGCCAGCCCTCCAGCTCCAGCACCGCCCGCGCCACTCGGGTCTTCCACCGGCGATAGGCCGAGAGGCGCTGCTGGAAGGGAGAGGCCGGCATGTACAGGACGGCGGGGGCGCGAAGAAAAAGACCAATAACGGTCGGAGTATAAACGAGCCCGCGCCACGCGCGACACCGCGAGCCAGTCAGCCTCGGCCTGTGGAGGGAGGCGGCGGGATCAGAGGCGGCAGCCGGTCGGGGGCGCGGACGCGCCAACGCTTGGTGCGGGACTGTTGGCCGGCGAGCAGCTCGACCCGCGCGCGGGGCACCCCGAAGAGCTGGGCGAGGAACCGGCGCAGGTGCTCGTTGGCCTTGCCCTCCACCGGGGGTGCGGTGATCCGCACCCGCAAGTGGTCGCCGTGCGGGCCGAGCAGCTCGTCGTGACTGGCGCGCGGCTGCACGCGTAGGCAGAGGAACAGGTCCGACCCCTCCCAGTGGTACCAGACCGGGGCGGCGCTCAAAACGGGCTCGCGGTGATCAGCTTGAGCGGCGGGATGAGCAGCATCTCCAGAACGACCAGGGCGATCATCACCAGGATCGGCGAGAGGTCCAGTCCACCGATCGGTGGCAGCAGGCGCTGGGCCGGGCGCAGAAGGGGCGCCGTCAGGGCATCGAGCAAGCGTGCGGCCGGGTGGTAGGGATCGGGATTCATCCAGCTCAGGATCACGCGGATCAGCACGGCGAAGAGCAGGATGTTGATCAGTAGCACCACGAGCTGCGGGATCGCCCAGGCGAAGGCGCCCAGCGGGTTGCGGTCCAGGCTCAAGACCAGGGCCACCAGCGCGAGCTCGACCGTCTTCACCAGCCAGGCGAGGAACAGGGCCGCCAGGTCCAGCCCCGACCAGCCGGGGATGACGCGGCGCAGCGGGCGCAGTACCGGGGTGGTCAGGCGCACCACGAACTGCGAGACGGGGTTGTAGAAGTCCGCCCGCACCCACTGGAGCAGGAAACGGATCATCACCACCGCGGCGTAGAGCCCGAAGAGCGTCTGGATCAGGAAGACGACCGGGTTGGTGAGGTAGCTCCCGCTCATGGGGCCTCCGCGAGGAGGCGCGAGAGCTCCTCCGAGCGGTCCCGCGCGGCGGCGACCGCCGACGCGACCAGGGCCCGGAAGCCGCCGTCGTGCAGCACCCTGAGCGCACGCTCGGTGGTCCCCCCCGGCGAGGTCACGCGCTCGCGCAGCTCGCGCGGGGAGTCGGTGCTCTCCATCGCCATGCGCGCGGCGCCGAGCGCGGTCTGGATGGTCAGGAGCCGCGCGCTCTCCGCGTCGAGGCCGAGCCCGATACCGGCCTCCTCCAGCGCCTCCATGAGCAGAAAGAAATAGGCCGGGCCGCTCCCAGAGAGGGCGGTGACCGCGTCGAGCAGTTCCTCGCGCTCGACCCAGCGTGTCAGCCCTCCGGCCCGCAGGATGGTCTCCGCCTGGTTGCGCTGGGCGGCGGTCACCTCGGGGGTGGCATGCAAGACGATGGCCCCGGCCTGGATCATCGCCGGGGTATTGGGCATGGTGCGCACGAGCGGTGGGGCACCGCCCAGCCAGGTCTGGATGCTGCGCTCGCGGATGCCGGCCATGATCGACACGAACAGGCGCTCGCCGCGGGCCGCGGCCAGGCCCTGGCAGACGGCGCGCGCCATCTGCGGCTTGACGCAGAGGAGCACCACACCCGCGCCGCTCAGGGCCTCGGCGTTGTCGCTCAGGGTGCGTACCCCGTAGCGCTCGGCAAGCGCGGCGCGCTTCTCGCCGTCCGGGTCGCTCACCACCAGCGAGCCCGGGTCGTAGCCGTCGGCGATCAGGCCGGCCACCAGGCTGGTGGCCATGTTGCCGCCGCCGATGAAGGCGATCGTATCTTGCATCATCGCGGTCCCGTTCCTCTCTGCGCTCCGCGGAGCGAATGCCCCGAGATTCTTCGCCAGCGGGCGGCGGGCGTCCAGTGTCCTCAGCCGCGGGGCCCGAAGACGGCGGTGCCGATGCGCACGATGGTCGCGCCCTCGGCGACCGCGGCCTCCAGGTCGTCGGACATCCCCATCGAGAGCTCGGGCAGCGGGCAGGCGGGGCTGGCGAGGCGGTCACGGAGCATGCGCAGCGCCGCAAAGGGGGCCCGCTGGGCGACCTCCCCCTCGGCCGGGGCGGGCAGGGTCATCAGCCCGACGATGGCGAGCCCGGGCAGCCCCGCGCAGGCCGCGAGGAAGTCGCCGACCGCCTCGGGCGCGAGTCCGCCCTTGGTGGCCTCCCCGCTCAGGTTGACCTGCACGCAGGCGCGCAGCGGGGGCAGCGCCGGCGGACGCTGGGCGGCGAGCCGGCGGGCATGGCCGAGGTCGCACAGGCTGTGCACCCAGGCGAAGCGCTCGGCAATGGGGCGGGTCTTGTTCCCCTGGATGCGGCCGATGAAGTGCCACTCGATCCCCGCGAGGTCGCAGAGCAGGTCGAGCTTCGGGATGGCGTCCTGGAGGTAGTTCTCGCCGAAGGCGCGCTGCCCCGCGGCGTAGGCGGCGCGGAGCTTCTCCACCGGCTGCTGCTTGCTCACCGCGAGCAGCGCCACGCTGCCCGGGGCACGTCCGAAGCGCGACTCGGCCGCGCGGATGCGCGCGTGCACCTCGGCGAGGTGCTCGGGGACGCCGGCGGCGGGGAGGTCGACAGTCAATCCCCGCCCCGAAGCGCGCGGACCAGCCTTGTGAGGGCCTGGCCGCGATGGCTCAGTCGGTTCTTGGTCGCGGCCGGGAGCTCGGCGGCGCTGCGGCCCTCCTCGGGGACGAGGAACACCGGGTCGTAGCCGAATCCGTTCTCCCCCACCGGGGCGCGCAGGATGCGGCCCTCCCAGGTGCCCTGGCAGATCAGCGGGGTCGGGTCCTCGGCATGGCGCAGGTACACCATCAGACACTGGAAGCGGGCGGTGCGCGCCCCCTCCGGGACCTCGGCGAGGCGCTCTAGGAGCTTGGCGAGGTTGTCGGCGTCGCTCGCGCCCGGCCCGGCGAAGCGCGCCGAGTAGATCCCAGGCGCCCCGGCGAGGGCATCGACCTCGAGCCCGGAGTCATCGGCGATGGCCGGGAGCCCGCTCGCGCGTGCCGCGTGGCGGGCCTTGAGGATGGCGTTCTCGACGAAGCTGAGGCCGGTCTCCTCGGCCTCGGCGATGCCGAGCTCGCCCTGGGGGATGACCCGGATGCGCTCTGGCGCAAGCAGCTCGCCGATCTCGCGGACCTTACCGGCGTTGTTGCTGGCGAGGACGATGGTCTCGCCGGTGTGGGCCTGGCTCATCGCCTACTCCGGCCGGCTCGGCCCGCTGAGCGCCGCGCGCTGGGCGGCGAGGATCTCGCGGATGCCGGACTCCGCGAGATCGAGCATGGCGTCCATCTGCGCGCGGCTGAAGCTCGCCGCCTCCGCGGTGCCCTGGATCTCGACGAACCGCCCCTCGCCGTCCATGACCACGTTCATGTCGGTCTGGGCGCTGCAGTCCTCGGCGTAGTCGAGATCGAGCACCGCCACCCCCTGATACATCCCGACCGAGACGGCCGCGATCTGTGCCACCAGCGGCTCGCGCGCCAGGCGGCCCTGGGCGATCAGCCCCTGCACCGCGTCGTGCAGGGCGACCCAGGCCCCGGCGATGGAGGCGGTGCGGGTGCCGCCGTCGGCCTGGATCACGTCGCAGTCGAGCGTGACCGTGCGCTCGCCGAGCGCCGCGAGGTCCGCCGCCGCGCGCAGCGAGCGGCCGATCAGGCGCTGGATCTCCAGGGTGCGCCCGCCCTGGCGCCCGCGGGCGGCCTCGCGCGGGGTGCGCTCACCGGTGGCGCGCGGAAGCATGCCGTACTCGGCGGTGATCCAGCCCTGGGCCTTGCCTTTGAGAAAGGGTGGGACGCGCTCCTCGACGCTCGCCGTGCAGAGCACACGGGTGTCGCCGAACTCCACCAGCACCGAGCCCTCGGCATGGCGGGTGTAGCCGCGGGTGAAACGGATCGGGCGGAGCTGCTCGGGGCGGCGGAGCGAGGGTCGCATGGCGGCTGGAGGTCCGGTTGAAACGGGCGCTGCATCTTCGGCGCCGCGGCGGATGGCGTCAAATCGCGCGCCGCGCCCCGCTCAGTCGTCGAGATCCGCGGTCGTCTCGATGGGCACCGACTCCGGGAAGCGCGAGGGGGGCAGCTCGTTCGCGAACTGGCGCAGCGCGCCCAGCAGCGCGCCCGCGTCCTGGGGGCGGCGGGTGGGGTCCATCTCCATCGACCAGTCCACCGCCTCCAACAGGAACAGCGGATAACGGTCGCGGAACTGTTGCTTGGCGGGGACCAGGAGATCGCGGGTGCGGCGGTCCACCGAAGGCAGCGGCGGGCGACCCTCGATGCAGGTGCGGATGCTCGCGCCAACCGCGTAGACATCGGTCCAGGGGCCGATGTGTCCGCCGCGGTGGTACTGCTCCGGGGGGGCGTAGCCGGCGGTGATCACCTGGCTGCCCGCCGCGCGGCCGGTCGCCAGGGCGTGCACTGCGCCGAAATCGAGCAGCAGCGGGTCATTGCCGTGGCGCAGGTGGATGTTGCCGGGCTTGACATCGAGGTGTAGCAGGGAGCGCGAGTGGATCAGCGAGAGGGCGTCGAGGATCGGCAGGAAGACCTGGACGATGAAGCTGGTCGAGAGCCCCCCGCGGCGGTCGACCACGTAGCTGCCGAGGTTTCGCCCGCGCTCGTAGTGCATCACCATGTAAGCGGTGTTGTTGGCGAGGAAGAAGCCCAGCACGCGGACGATGTTGGGGTGCCGCAGCCCGGCGAGGACCTTGGCCTCGTGGCAGAACAGGGTGCGCCCGCGGTAGATCCGCTCGGCGTGACGACGCTCAATGGGGACGATGCGTTGGCGAGCGTCGCGCCGGGCGAGCTTCTTCGGCAGGAACTCCTTGATGACCACCTCGTCCCCGGTCTCCTCGTCGGTCGCGAGGTAGATCAGGCTGAAGCCGCCCTTGCCGATGATCCGGGTGACCCGGTAGCTGTCGATTAGCGTACCGGGGGGGAGTCCGTCGCGCGGTGAGGCCGCGGAGGCGCGGTCATCCGGTCGCCGATCGAGGGGCCGTTCTTCGGACGGACCGAGCACTTCGCGTGCCGCCTTGGGCCTTGTCGCTGGGGCCGCGCGGGGCGGCAGGTTGGTCAGGGTCGCGGCGCGGGTCGCCGACCGGCACCGATAGCGTCGCGTATCATAGCGGGAAACCGCCGCGTCAGTCGCACCCAAGCGCCCGCCGCCTCACCAACGCCGCCGAGTCGGCCATCCGGGAGCCCACATGATCAAGAGCATGACTGCATTCGCCCGCGAGACCGCCACCGGGCCCGAGGGCGAGCTGACCTGGGAGCTGCGCTCCGTCAACCACCGCTACCTGGAGCCCTTCCTGCGGCTGCCCGAGGACCTTCGCGGGCTCGACCCGACCGTGCGCGAGCGCCTGGCGCGCCGGCTCGCCCGCGGCAAGGTCGACTGCTCGCTGCGCTACGCGCCGGCCGCCGGGGCGGCCGGCGCCTTGCGGGTCAACCGCCGCTTCCTCGAGCAGCTCATCGCCGCCGGGGCCGAGGTCGCGGAGGTCACCGGCCGACCCGCCGAGGCCAATCCCTTCGAGCTGCTGCGCTGGCCCGGCGTGCTGGAAGAGCAGGAACAGGACCGCAGCGCCATCGAGGAGCGTGCGCTCGCCCTGCTGGACACCGCCCTCAAATCCCTCGTGGCAACGCGCGAGCGCGAGGGCGCTCGACTCGCGGCGCTCATCGAGGAGCGCTGCGAGCGGGTGGCCGCCTGTGTAGCCGCGGTACGCGAGCGCATGCCCCAGGTCATGACCGAGGTCCGCCAGCGCATCCTCGACCGCCTCGCCGAGGTCCGCGCCGAGCTCGACCCCAATCGGCTGGAGCAGGAGCTGGCGCTCCTCGCCCAGCGCCTCGACGTCGACGAGGAGATGGACCGACTCCAGGCCCACGTCGCCGAGATCCGCTCCGTCCTCGCAAGCCGCGAGCCGGTCGGCCGCCGGCTCGACTTCCTGATGCAGGAGCTCAACCGCGAGGCCAACACCCTCGGCTCCAAGTCCGCGGACGTCGAGATCACCCGCCTCGCGGTCGACCTGAAGGTCCTCATCGAGCAGATGCGCGAGCAGATTCAGAACATCGAGTGGGGGCCAACGGCGGGAGATCGACCGCTCCTCGACCCCCGCGGGGCGCGAGCGGCTGTGGGTCGGCGCCCTGGAGGATGGGTCAGGTGAGCGCTGAGCGAGATGCGGGCCAGTCCCCGTCGAAGTCGAAGGGGACTGGCACGATCGGCTGCGACGCCTGGTCGAAGGCGGCCCAGAGGGCCTGGTAGGTCTGCCCGGTCGGGGGGTAGGTCTGGTCGCCGGCGATCTCGGCGAGTGGCCCGAGCACGAAGGCGTAGCGCAGGATCTCGTCGCGCGGCAGCAGGCGGCCGTCCATCATCCCGACCTGATCGCCGTAGGTGAGGAGGTCCAGATCCAGGGTGCGGGGTGCGAACTTCTCCGGGCCACGCACCCGCCCCAGGGCGTCCTCGATGGCGCGCAGCGCCGAATTGATTGCCCCGACTGGCTCGTCGGTCTGGAAACCGGCGACCAGGTTTAGGAACGGATGGCCCGCGAAGCCGACCGCCTCGCTCTCGTAGACCCGCGACAGCTTGAGCGGCCCATAGCGCTCGCGCAGCGCAGCGACCGCACCGCGGATGGAGCGCTCGCGCGCCTGGTTGCTGCCGATGCTGACCCAGACCCAGGGCATGTCACCAGGGCTCCCCGCGCTCGATGGTCACGCCGACGTCGTTCGCATCCGTGACCGCGCCGATTTTGTTCGCCGTGAGGCGCACCCAGCGCACCCCGAACTCGGTGCGGATGATCTCGGCGCAGCGCTCGGCCAGGGTCTCGACCAGCTCGAAGCGGCCCTCGCCGACGAACTGTTTGAGCCGCTTGGAGACCGCCTTGTAGTCGACGGCGTCCTCGATGCGGTCGCTGGCGGCGGCGCGCGCCACGTCGGTGCTCATCTCCAGATCGAGAATGACCGGCTGCTTGATCCCCTTCTCCCAGTCGTAGATGCCGATGACGGTCTCGATGCGCAGCCCGCGCAGGAACACGATATCCACAGTGCTACCCCGTGATTGGTGACAACTCGCCGGATGGTAAGGGGGAGAGGCGGGTTTGCAAGCGTTGCTGGTCCAAGCGGGCAGGGCTGCGTCAAGGTCGCCGCCAGTCGCCTGAGCTGAAAGTAGTTCCCGCGAGTACTGACAATTTCGCCGCGATTGGTTTACAAACGTCGCCATGGT
>JALOTB010000149.1 GCA_025458165.1 Chromatiaceae bacterium
TGTAGCCAGGCGCTACGCCCGCCTGCCGGGCGATACTTCCTGTAGTTTCCGACTGTTACGTTACAATCAAGCTGGTCGGACGGGGGAAGATGAGTCGGATCTGCTCGCGATGGTGCTGCAGCACTTCGGCCTCCGCGCCTAGAACCGGCTCCGATACCGGGCATTTCGGCCCAGCGACGGCTTCGGCAGGTTGCGGCGCTCCAACGGCGAGGCCGCGCTCATGGCCGTGCCGCCAACACTGGTAATGTCCGTCAACGTGCTGTTCGTTGTCGGCGCGGTCTCCGTCCCTAGTCTGTGGGGCCTCGTCGAGTACCTGTTGCAAGCGGCAGTGGTCGGTTTCCTTGCCATCGGCGCCTTCGCCCTGTGACTCTACGGGCGTTATCTGGTGCGAATGACCACCCCGGCGACCTTCGATTTCATCGCCAACGTGAGCCTCAGTCAGCTGGTTCCAACCTCTGCGTTCGCGACGGTCGCGGTCGGATTCGGCGCTTCGGCGCCATGAGCCAAAAAGGGGCGACCAACGCCATCGGAATCTTCCTGGCGATCTTCTTGCTTAGCCTGAGTGTGGCGCTCGGCATCCTGAAGCTGGTCCTTTCTATCGCTTCCATGCTGCAGTGCGGGCTGGATGTTACTGCGATCCCCAGCCTCCGGATCATCATCCCAATTCTGAGTCGGCTCGGCATCGCTGTGTTTCGTCTGATCATGGCCTGCACCACGGGTTCCATACCCTCGTGTCCCATCCCGCCCTATTCGTGCTGGCGGCGGCCATCTTCTCACTTCAGATCCTATTCGGAAGGATCGGCTACGTGGTAAGGCCAATGACGCCTGGTTGAAGCCCGCCAAGGAGCTGCGTTGGCAGTGGCCGGAGATGCCGGCTGATGGTCGCGGGAAGACGTTCGCGCAGGCCATGCGCAGGATTCATACCGCGGAACTCACATCCGTGGGGGCGGCACTACACAGGAGCGACGATGCCCGCCGGGCGGGGCCGACCGGCAGCCGTCCAGAGGCGACGGCATCGGCTGATCGACTGCCCCGGGGCGCGCCGATAGAATGCCCCCGGCTGTCCGCCGCGGAGCCTCCCGATGCTCGAGTCCGTCGCCTGGGCCGCGTTCGTCATGGGGTTAGTAAGCGCCTGCTCGCTCCCCTTGGGGGCGCTCACCAGTCGCTTCTGGACGCCGGACGACCGCGCCATGGCGGTGCTCATGGCCTTTGGGGGCGGGGCGCTGCTGGCCGCCCTGACCATCGACCTGGTGGGCTCCGCCCTGGACTCCGGGCACTTCAACACCCTGGCGGTCGGGGCCGTGCTGGGCGGGGTGCTGTTCGTCTTGCTCAATCAGGTGGTCAACGACTACGGCGGCTTCCTGCGCAAGGTCTCCACCACCGTCTATCACCTGCGGCGCAAGGAGCACCAGCACCTCCGCCGTATCGCCGGGCAGATCCGCCGCGCCGGCTTCCTCTCTGACCTGTCCCGGCGCGACTACAAGGCCCTGGCACCCTCCGTGCGCGCCGTCGACCTTCCCCAGGGCAGTGTTATTTACCAGGCGGGTGACCCGGCCGACGCCCTTTACATCGTCGCCTCCGGAATCGTCGAGCTCCATGACCCGCGCAACCCCTCCGCACGCCCGGAGCGCCTTGCGGTGCACGAGGCCTTCGGCTGGCTCTCCTGTGTCACGGGGGCTCCGACGAGCGACGCCGCGGGGGCCGTCTCCCGGGTCTCCCTCTGGCTGGTGCCGAAGGCAGCGGTGGACGCCCTGGTGCTCAACTCCCCGGAGTTCACACAGCGGGTGCACCGCCTCCTGCGCAGCCCCGAGACCCTGAGCTACCTGGTGGCCCGCCAGGGCATGGCGGAGGCTGACGCCCAACGCTGGCTCGACCGCGCGGCACAGACCTTACTCGCCTGCGGGCGCATCCCGGCCGCGGTACCGGTGGAGCGCAGGCGCGGGGCCTTCCGCGACCGCCTCGCGCGCATCCGACGCTTCCCGCTGATCCACGGCCTGCCGCCCGAGGACCAGGAGCGCTTCATGGACACGCTGATCCATAAGGTCTACCGGCGCGGGGAGCACTTCTTCCACCAGGGCGAGCCGGCCAGCCGGATGTTCTTCATCGAGGAGGGGCGGGTGACCCTGATCGACCCCGGCGCCCGCCATCGCGAGCCCCGGTTCCTCGGGGCGGACGACGCCTTCGGCAGTCACTCGCTCATTACCGGGGCCCGCCACACCATGACGGCGGTAGCCACTGAGGACACCGCCGTGTGGGAACTGCGCCGACAGGACCTGGACCCACTGGTGCGCGCGTCCCCGAGCCTGGCCCTGCGCCTGATGGCCTTCGTCCGCGACGGCGAGGCCGCCGACTACCTGCGCGAGCGACAGCATTTCAGCCCGGACAAGGCGGAGCGTTGGTGTCGGATGGCCCAGCGGGAGCTGGCTGGGCGCTCGCCCCTGCCCGCCGCCGCGGCCTTGGACGCCGAGCTCCGCCACAACGCGGGGGCACCACTGGCCATCTTCCTGGGCATCACCTTGGATGGCATCCCGGAGTCGCTGGTGATCGGCGCCAGCATGCTCAACGCCCAGGTGAGCATCTCACTCATCGTGGGGCTCTTCCTCTCCAACTATCCGGAGGCACTGTCGAGCTCGGTTGGGATGCGCCAGCAGGGCATCAGCTTCTCTCGGGTGCTGTTAATGTGGACCGCCCTGATGGTGATCACCGGGGCCGGCGCCGCCGCGGGCAGCCAGTTCTTCGTCGGCGCCGGCTACCATGCCTTCGCCCTGATCGAGGGGCTGGCCGCCGGGGCCATGCTGACCATGATCGCGGAGACGATGCTGCCAGAGGCCTACTTCAAAGGGGGGTCGGTCGTCGGCCTCTCGACCCTGGCGGGTTTCCTGGTCGCGATCTGGTCGAAGACCCTGGAGTGACCCCGAACTGGGGCACCGTCGGGCTCCGGCCGGCCGGCATCATCCCCGCCACGAGCGGAACCTCAGGACGCCGCACGACCCCGATGACCGACGCTGGGCCCCAGTCGGCACGATTCGACGACCACAGAACGCGGTTGGAGGCACGTTGATTTGGTGAGCCGTCCGCCGATTCGTGACCCAGGGCGATCCGCAGCTCCCGGTTATCCGGCCGGTCGCGGAGAACGCCGTCGCCCAGTGCAAGCTCCCGCCGAGGCAAGTAGCGTAGCTGGCTGGCGAATCCGAGGGCCACAAGCCCGGGCCCGCGCGCGGCTCAAGCGGCGACCCCGTCTTTCAAAACCCCGATCGCGGCGAGCCGTTCGCGAACGAGATCGAGATTCGCCTCAGCCTCCCCCGCGGGGACCTCGAAGACCTTGGAGGCGGTCGGGAAGCGCTTCGCGATCTCCCCCAGCGCCTCGTAGTAGTCGATGTTGCCCGTGAAGCCGTCCGCGCCCGTGATGCCCAGCCGCTCGGCGGTCACGAAGGAGAGGTGCTCATCGCTGAGGCCGCGGTTGGCGTGCAGGTGAAAGTGCAGCCGCCGACCGTGATCGGGCAGTTCTGAGAGGAAGCCCAGCCAATCGCCGAGACCCTCGGTGGACCAGACCTTCGCGTGCCCGAGGTCGAAGCAGACACCGACCCCCTCGATACCAGCGGCCAGCACACCGGCGAAAAAGCGACGGTAGAAGGTCAGGTCGTGGTAAGTGTTCTCGATGTGCAGACCGAGGCTGTGCTCGGC
Organism: Chromatiaceae bacterium; assembly: GCA_025458165.1. GTDB lineage: Bacteria > Pseudomonadota > Gammaproteobacteria > Chromatiales > Chromatiaceae > JALOTB01. Next base: position 3,685 of record JALOTB010000149.1, read on the forward strand.
GCAGACGGCCGCGGCGAACCGTACGCCGGCGTAGAGTCTGTCCAGCATCTCCCCCTGCCGCTCGGTCCGCGGCGTCATCGGGTAGGGAGAGAGATGCGTGATCACATAGGCTGCGCCCAGGCGAGCGGCGAGGGCGAGTTGACCGCGCAGTTGGGCCTCGCGCGTTTCCAGGTCGACGATGCTCAGGCGCCGGTGATCCAGGTGCACGGCGACCGGCAGTCCGCTCCCCGGCAGCCGCTCGACGAGCAGCTCGAGCGCCCGCGGCTCGCCGAAGTAGAGGCCGACCTCGACGGGCAGGCGCTCGCGCAGGGCGCGCCCCACCAGCGGCTCGATCTCGGCCGGCAGTCGCTCGACGAACTTAAACCCGAAGCTGCGCATACCCTTTCGCTCCCGGCGTTTGGCGCTCTCGGTGTTGCAGGTTCCGATGATCGGCGCGGGCCAGGAACACGCGGTGAAACCGGCCCCAATGGCCGCGGCTCGATGATCGGCGCTCACGGCGCGCCAGTTCGCAATCGGTAGGCATCCGTTCCTGGCGGACGCGGTCGTGCTGGGTCCGCAAGTTCAGCTCGTCCCTGACGCGGGGAGGCGGAGCGATGGTCATCGAGATCCTCCTGCGCGTCCTGACGGTGCTCTCGCAGCCTGACCTGCCCAAGGATAGCTGCCACGACAGGGCGGGAGCGAGGGGCGCCAGCCGGCCAGGGGCGCCAGCCGGCCCTGCCTCGGGTAGCTGGAGTGCAAGCGTACCTTCGGAATCGGGCATGAGCGAGCCGCTCGCCCACGCCCGGCCCGCGGCCCTCGCGTATGTGGAACCAGCCCCGGCAGCGGCGGTACTTCATCGACGGCAAGATCGGCAGGAGCGTCAAGGAAAAGACCGCGAGCGACTCACCGTCAGGATCACCCTGACCGGGGACCACCGCGCGCGAAGCGGCGCGCGGAGATGAAGGAAGCCGCATTCCCAACACAGCGCTTACCCAACTCGGCAGTCACCTCGCCATTGACTGGCCGGCGCCACGTTTGGCTTCGAGCCGACCCAGTCAACGGAAGCGAGCATGCCCCTGGATCTCGCGGGGCACCAGCCGGAGCCGCGTGGCGGTCGTTGCCCTCGCCGTTCCCCTGGACCCACTCCCCAGGGGTTGAAACCTGAGCAACGCGCGCACGGTCAGGATAGCGGCGATGAAGGCGGCGACGAAGCCGACCGCGAACACCGGCAGGTCGTGCAGCGACAACAGATCCCAGTTCTTGTAGAGGTCGTAGACGGTGGCCGCGACCATGGT
>JALOTB010000150.1 GCA_025458165.1 Chromatiaceae bacterium
GCGAACGTGACGCTGTCCCTGGTGTCCCTGGCCATCCTGCCGGATCGTGTCGCGATCCATTTCGGCTCGGGCGGTGCGCCCGATGGCTGGGCGTCGAACTTGACGCACACGCTGCTGATGCTCGGTGTCGACACCCTGGTCTTCGGCGCCCTGTATTTCGCGCCGAGGCTGATCGCCATCGTGCCGAGCCGGTGGGTCAACCTCCCCAACCGCGACTTCTGGCTGAGCCCCCAACGTCGGTCTCTGACGGCCGAGAAGCTCCAGCAGCACCTGTGGCGGTTCGGAACCGCGGTGTTTCTGTTCCTGCTCCTCGCCGGGTTTCTCACCATCCGCGCGAATCGCTCCGATCCGGTCCGGCTCGAGGAAGGTCTCTTCCTGATCGGCTTGGGGATCTTCCTCGTCTACACCCTCTACTGGGTCGTTGGCCTGGTGCGGGCGTTCCGGATCCCGGCGGCACCTCCCGGCGGGTCCGCGCAGGTCTGAGCCCGGGTTTGGGCGGCTCCCCTGATCCCCGCGTGGTGAAAGCAGGCGCACCGTGAGCTTCTCGGTCCGGACATTCCTCCTCGGTCCCGACGACACCCTGTACCGGCTCCCGAGCGCGAAGTTCTCGCGGATGCTCGATGATCCGGCGACGCATCGTCTGGCGCGCTTCGCCGGCCAGCGCGTGCGCCTGGCCGAGGCCATCGTCGAGATCCACGAGCGCACCCCCCGCGCGGTCGTCCGGCTGATCTTCGAGATGCTCCGCTTCGATGAGGAAGGGCGGCTGGATCTCCCCGCCTTCCTCCGCCAGAACGCCGCCTTGGCAGAGCTGGCTATGGGTCGCGTGTTGGCCCCAGCGGCGACGCCGGGCGAAACGATCGTGGATGCGAGCAGCCGCTTTGTCGCTCAGGGTGGTCGCTGGCAGCCTTCGCCGTCGCTCGAGCGGAACATCCGGCGTGCCGCGCTCGGCGAGCTGAGCTGCGAGCGGTTGTAGCGTCGTGGTCGGAAGTCGAGTTGCGCCGTTGCGTGCGATGGCGCCTCCGATGCCTCAACGAGCCTTCGCGCCGAGCGGGCACCCCGCCTCCTGGTCAACCCACCCCGGTCCGCGGCGAACTGGTGTCGGGCGAGGCGTCACGGGATGGTCGTCGCGTCGCCGGTTGGCGCGGGATCACAGGTCCTGTTCACGCCCGGGCAGGGCTTGCCGCAGCCGCTGCTGCAGGTGGGTCAGCCGCTTGCCCGAACCCAGGCGCTTGACCGCGATCGCCAGCGCCTTGGGCTGTGCGATCACGACCACCAGCCGCTTGCCGCGGGTGACCGCCGTGTAAAGCAGGTTGCGCTCGAGCAGCATGTAGTGGGGCATGCCGATCGGAATGACGACGGCCGGGTACTCCGAGCCCTGACTCTTGTGCACCGTCGTGGCGTAGGCGAGGGATACCTCGTCGAGCTCGCCGGTCTCGTAGTCGACGTGGCGGCCGTCGTAGTCGATGACGACCAACCCCTCTTCCTCGTCGATCCTGACGACGCGGCCGATGTCGCCGTTGAACACCTCCTTGTCGTAGTTGTTGACCGTCTGGATCACCTTGTCGCCCGGGGCGTAGGTCCACCCGAAGCGGGTGACCCGGGGCTCGGAGCGGGGGTTGAGCCGTTGCTGGAGCTCGACGTTGAGCGCTCGCGCGCCGAGTCCGCCACCGTTCATCGGGGTGAGGACCTGCACCTCGTCGATCGGGTGCAGCCCGAACCGCTTGGGGAGGCGCTCGGTCACCACCGCCAGCAGCTTGTCGTGGATGTCCTCGGGGGTCTCCGAGGCGATGAAGTAGAAATCGCTCGGCTCGCTGGCGGAGCGCTCCGGCAGCTCGCCGCGGTTGATCCGGTGGGCGTTGACGATGATCTTCGAGGAGGCCGCCTGGCGGAAGATCTCGGTGAGGCGCACGGTGGGCACGGCACCGGAGGCGATGATGTCCGAGAGCACCGCGCCCGGTCCCACCGAGGGCAGCTGATCGACGTCGCCGACCAGCAGCAGCGCGCAATGATCCGGCACCGCGCGCAAGAGCTGATTCATCAACACCGTGTCGACCATCGAGACCTCGTCGACCACCACCAGCTCCCCGTCGAGCGGCTCGTCCTGGTGGTGTTTGAAGCCCAGGGTGCGGGGGTCGAACTCGAGCAGGCGGTGGATGGTGCTGGCCTCGCAGCCGGTGGATTCCGACAGGCGCTTGGCCGCCCGCCCGGTGGGGGCGCAGAGCAGGACCTTCACCCCCTTGGCCCGGATGATCCGCAGGATGCTGTTGACCACGGTGGTCTTGCCCACCCCCGGTCCGCCGGTGATCACGGTGACCTTGCCGTTGACCGCCCGGGCCACCGCCGCGCGCTGGGACTCCGACAGGGTCAGGCCGGTTTGCCTCTCGACCCACGGGATGGCGCGCTCGGTCGCGATGGGTCCCCAGCCGGGCGCACCGCCGAGGCGCGCGAGGTGCTCGGCGACGCCACGCTCGGCCCGGTGCAGGGCGGCGAGGAAGAGGGCGGGCTTGCCCTCGATCGGCTCGGCCACCAGGCTGCCCGCGGCCAGCTCCTCGCCGATCGCCTGCTCGATGATCTCCGGGGGGATCTCCAGGAGCTTGACCGCCGACTCGCGGAGGCTCTCCCGATAGGCGGCGCAGTGCCCATCGCCGGCAATCTCCTGCAGGACGTGGCGCACGCCCGCCTGGGCGCGGATGAGGGCGTCGTGGGGGATGCCCAGCCGCTGGGCGATGGCATCGGCGGTCTTGAACCCGATGCCGTGGATGTCGAGCGCCAGGCGGTAGGGGTTCTCCCGCACCCGCTCGACCGCCTGCTCGCCGTAGGTCTTGTAGATGCGCACGGCCCGCGCCGTGCCGACCCCATGGGACTGCAGGAACACCATGATCTCGCGAATGACCTTCTGCTCCGCCCAGGCACTGGTCACCCGTTCCTTGCGCTTGGGTCCAATGCCCTCCAGCTCCAGCAGCCGTTCGGGTTCCTGCTCGATGACAGCGAACACCTGCTCGCCGAAGGCGCGCACCAGCTTGCGGGCGAAATGCGGTCCGATGCCCTTGACCATGCCCGAGCCGAGGTACTTCTCGATGCCTTCGAGCGTCGTGGGCGGGACGATGCGCAGGTGCTGGCTCTTGAACTGCAGGCCGTGCTGGCGGTCGTTGGTCCAGGCGCCGGCGCACTCGACGTACTCCCCGGGCGTGACGCTGGCCGCCGAGCCGATGACGGTCACCAGCTCGCGCTGGCCCCGGACCTTGACCCGCAGCACGCAGAAGCCGCTCTCGGGGCTGTGGAAGGTGACACGCTCGACCGACCCGTGCAGATGCTCGGGTGCCGTCCCCTCCAGTCCGGGCGTTTGGGAGACCATGGGGGCGGGTCGTGCTAGCGCTCTTCGCTGCGATCGAAGAGCTCGAGCTTGAAGCGAAAGCCCATGTACGGAGACACCAGGCGCCCGAGCTCCTCCCAGGTGACCGGCTTGCCGTCGATGATGAGGAGCGGCATCGCAGCGAAGCCATCCGGGTCGCTGGTGATCTGCCCGCGGAGCACGCCGGCGTCGGTGATCCGGTAGCCCTCGCCCTCTCGCTCGAGGTGTTTGCGCCCGAGCTCGCGTCGGAGGCGCTCGAACAGCGCCCGGAAGGTGACGAACAGGTCCTGCTCCGCATCCGCGATCACGGAGCATTGGTAGCCCTCCTGTGGTCCGGTTTCCAGCGCCTCGAGCGACAACTGGTCGCCGAAGACACGGGTGCGGAACTGGAAGCGGTGGGGTACCCCATCGCGGTCTTCGAGGGTCACCGGCTCGAAGGCGACGTGCGCGAAGTTGAGGCCGAGGTGCTCGGCGATGGTTTCGTTGTAACAGCGCGAGCACAGCAACCGCGCGCCGTCCGGGGCGCTCAACAGGACGCCGTCGTAGGACGCGATCGGCACTCCGCAGGCGCTGCAGGTTTTCTCGCTCATCGCCCTGCTTCCGTGGGCCAGGACGCCGTGAGGCGGGCGTCACGCTCGCCGTCCGCTCGCACCGCGGCAGGCAGGATGGGCTTTGTGGTCGGCCCGAACCGTTGCATCGTCGGTTTCATCAGCCGCTCCCTCTCGGTGGGCCGGAAGACGTTGTCCAACCGCGGGTTCTGTACCTGATCCGTCGGCCGGTGCCATGGCAGCGCTGTGCCGCCAACCCCGACGATCCTCGCCGAGGACTTACCGGTGGACGGCGCACGCGCGGGAGTGTCACCAGCGGTTCTCAGGGTTCTGCCCCGAAGACGGTCCGGAAGAGGCTTCGGCGTGTGCGCCGATCGGCGAACGCGGCACCATCGCCGATTCCGAGGCCTGCCGTGCCGCCGGATTGTGGCCTGACCGGGCGGGGTCATCAAATGCGGGGGGCGGGAGTAGACGGCGTCGGCGGAGTCGATCGGCCAAGGGTAGTCCGGCAGCATCGTGGGGAGCCTTGCGGCTTCGCCTGGAACGCGAGGCTCTGTTGGATCTCACGCCAGGGCGCCGCGTCCCCGTGGTCCCGCCGCAGCTGCGCGCCGTGGGCGAAAGCCACGCGCCGCCGCGCGATGTCGTTGTCCCTGCACGTCCACCGGGTTGGGATCACCCGGAGCCTGGCATCGGCCAGCATGCACTTGGCTGCGCGTTAGTCGGCGGGGTACGGGGCACACTCAGGCGCGCCGACGCATCCCCGGTGGCGACTCGTACGCGCGCTCCGGCCGCCACGCGCGTTTGGGTAAGGCGCTCGGCGCGTCGCGCATTGCTCCGCAGCATTGAGGTGGTCGCTTACGGCCAAACCGGCCGTTCACGGGAGCCGCTGCCGTGGCAGCTCAACGCGCATAGCGGTCCCCGGCCGCGGCAGCAACGAGCCGGGAGAGTATCCGGAAAGCGGACGCCGCACTGGTCTGCTTTGAGGCCGCCTCCACGCGAAT
>JALOTB010000151.1 GCA_025458165.1 Chromatiaceae bacterium
GTAGCCAGGCGCTACGCCCGCCTGCCGGGCGATACTTCCTGTAGTTTCCGACTGTTACGTTACAATCAAGCTGGTCGGACGGGGGAAGATGAGTCGGACCTTGAAACATCCCATCCCGGGGATGTTTCAAGACGCGAAGCGAAACGTGCGATTTCCGCTTCGCCTCGCGCTCAAGTGCTTGGTCACTGAGACATCGCGGCACGTCCCTGTGGCGAGCGGGCACCTTGAGCTATTCAGGGTCCCCTTCAAAGGACGAGGGCGAGGATCACCGCCCCAAGCAGTAAGCGGTAGAGGACGAACGGCAGCATGCTGACCCGCTCGATGAAGGCGAGGAAGAAATGGATGGTGGCGTAGGCGACGGCGAATGAGATCAGGGCGCCAAGCCAGAGCGGGGTCCAGTCGACGGGCCCCTCGGAGCCGATCAGCTCCAGGGTCTCCAGCCCCCCGGCCATCAGGATCGTCGGGATTGAGAGCAGGAAGGAGAATCGCGAGGCCGCCCGGCGGGTCAGTCCGAGCAAGAGCCCGGCGGTGATGGTGATGCCCGAGCGCGAGGTCCCGGGGATGATGGCGATCGCCTGCAGGACGCCGATGAAAAGCGCGTCCCGCAGCCGCACCGAGTACTCGTCGCGTGCGCGCCGCCCACGGACATCCGAGCGCCAGAGGAGCAGGCCAAATCCGATCGTGGTCCCGGCGATCACCAAGGCGGCGAGCCGCTGGTCTTCGCGCAGAAGCTCCAGTACCCCCTTGAGCGGCAGACCGAGCACCAGGACCGGCAGGGTGGCGAGCACGATCATCCAGCCGAGCCGTGCATCGGCCGAGTCGATCCGCCGCCGAGCGATAGAGGAGGTCAGGGCGACGGCCATGGCGGCGAGCTCACGGCGGAAGTAGGTCACCACAGCCGTGAGGGTGCCGAGGTGCACCGCGACGTCGAAGGCCAGGCTCTGCAGCTCGTAGCCGAAGAGCAGCGGGGCGAGGATCAGGTGCGCCGAGCTGGAGATCGGTAGGAACTCGGTCAGGCCCTGAACGAACGCGAGCAGGGCAATCTGGGCGGCTTCCAACACGCGGCTCCCGTCTCGCAAAAGGGCCGCGAGTATAGCAGCCAGGTTGTTGCCAGGGGCCGGATTTACCCGAGCCGCAGGTGGCTCCAGTCCTCGGCGGGACCGAGTCCGACCCCGGCCACGGCCGCGATGTACCCGGTCTCGGGGATGCAGTGCCGGATGGTCGGTGTCGCCTGCGGATCGCTCACCTGTCGGTGGTGGTGGAGACCGCGCCCATTGGCCTTGACCTCGGCCTCCAAGGCGGTCCAGGCGCGGTAGAAGCGCTCCGTGCGATGCGGCTCTGGCGTTGCGAGCACCCCCTCGGCGATCGCTGGGGGGAACATCCGCCGGGCGATGCCGGCGAGGTTGTCACGCGCGGTGAGGCGCTCACAGTCCACCCCCAGGGGTCTGCCTCGGGCGATCCCCACCAGGGCGAGGCCCGCCGCGGTGGTCAGATTGAAGTGCAGGGGGGGCGGCTCACCCGCCAGGTACGGCTTGCCGTGCTCGCCCACCCGAAAGCCGATCGCACTCGGCGCGTCGCCCAGGTAGAGCGCGAGGATGCGCCGCAGCCCGGCGTGGGCGCGGACGAAGGCGTCGCGCCGGTTCGGGAGGGCGAGGCGCTCGGCCCGGGCCCGCTCGCCGGGGTCGAGATCGGGGAGCAGGTCGCGGGGGTCGCCGCCGTCCGGTCCGAGCTCGATCCGCCACAGGTGCAGATCGGTCTCTGCGAGTCGCGGGGCGGATGAGACCAGGCGCCAGGCGAGCACGGGGAGCGGGGCACTGAGCATGGCGGGCAGGGGCTGATACGCGGCTGGCCCTTGGGTCGGGGCGGGGTCGCAAGTCTATAATCGCCATTCGTCAGCGGCGAGGTTTCACCCGTGGAGTCCTACCAACGGCTGCGCCTGGAGGCCAGGCTCGAGGCCCTTTGCGAGAAGGGTTGTCGGCACGTCTGGCAGGACATCGACGCCCTGGAGCGCGGTGAGCCGCTCAAGGAGACCCACGGGCTTAACGACGAGGAGCGCGGCTGGCTGCTGCACGAGCTCAAACAGATCATGGCGGTCTACCGCGACCGCTGCTCCGTCGACTGACCCTCCGCCCCCACCCCTGTGCGCGCCGGCGCCGAGCCGCGTGCCGTCTTGTCCGTTGTACCCAGTCATCATGTCGAAGATTTCAAAGATCATCTGCGAGGAGCTCAAGGTCCGCGTCGAGCAGGTCGAGGCGGCGGTGCGGCTCCTCGACGAGGGGGCGACCGTCCCCTTCATCGCCCGTTACCGTAAGGAGGTGACCGGCGGCCTCGACGACGCCCAGCTCCGCACCCTGGAGGAGCGCCTGGGCTATCTGCGCGAGCTGGAGGAGCGGCGCGCGGTGGTGCTGAAGAGCATCGATGAGCAGGGCAAGCTCAGTCCGGAGCTCCAAGCCGAGATCCAGGCGGCCGACACCAAGCAGCGGCTGGAGGATCTCTATCTCCCCTACAAGCCGAAACGCCGCACCAAGGCCCAGATCGCACGGGAGGCGGGACTGGAGCCCCTGGCCCTGGGGCTGCTGGAGGACCCTGGTCAGGACCCCGAGGCCTTCGCCGCCCGCTTCGTTGATGCCGGCAAGGGCGTTCCCGATGCGGCCGCCGCCCTGGAGGGGGCGCGCCAGATCCTCATGGAGCGCTTCGCCGAGGACCCCGAGCTCGCCGGGCGCCTGCGCAATCACCTGTGGGAGAACGGCGTGCTGATCGCCCGGGTGATCGAGGGCAAGGAGCAGGAGGGGGCCAAGTTCTCCGACTACTTCGACTATCGCGAGGCGGTGCGCAAGATCCCCTCGCACCGGGCGCTCGCCCTCTTCCGCGGGCGCAACCAGGGCGTGCTGGCGCTCGACCTGTTACCGGGTGAGGGCGAGGACCCCGACGGTATATGCCAGCAGGCGATCGCCGAGCATTTCGGCATCCGCGACCGGGGCCGTCCGGCCGACCCATGGCTGCGCGAGACGGTGCGCAAGACCTGGCGCATCAAGCTCCTCACCCGGCTCGACCTGGACCTCAAGTCGCGCCTCACCGAGGCGGCCGAGGAGGAGGCGATCCGCGTGTTCGCCCGCAACCTCAAGGCCCTGCTGCTCGCCGCCCCGGCTGGCCGTCTGCCGACCCTGGGGCTCGACCCAGGGATCCGCACCGGGGTCAAGGTCGCGGTGGTGGATGGGACCGGGCGGGTCGCCGCCACCGACACGGTCTATCCGCACGCCCCACGCAACCAATGGGACGCCTCGATCGCCCGGCTCGCGGTCCTGGCCGAGGCCCACGGCGTCAAGCTGGTCTCCATCGGCAACGGGACCGCCTCGCGCGAGACCGACAAGCTGGTGCGCGACCTGATCAAGCGCCACCCCGGGCTGGGGCTGCGCTCGCTGGTGGTCAACGAGGCCGGGGCCTCGGTCTACTCGGCCTCCGAATACGCGTCTGCCGAGCTGCCCGAGCTCGATGTCTCGCTCCGCGGTGCGGTCTCCATCGCCCGGCGACTGCAGGATCCGCTCGCCGAGCTGGTCAAGATCGAGCCCAAGTCGATTGGCGTCGGCCAGTATCAGCACGACGTCAACCAGACCCAGCTCGCCCGGGCGCTCGACAACGTGGTCGAGGACTGCGTGAACGCGGTGGGCGTGGATCTGAACACCGCCTCGGTCCCGCTGCTTGCGCGGGTCGCGGGGCTCTCGCGCACCCACGCCGAGAACATCGTGCGTTACCGCGAGGAGCACGGCGCCTTCTCCAACCGCCAGCGGCTGCTCGAGGTCCCGCGCATCGGCGAGAAGACCTTCCAGCAGGCCGCGGGCTTCCTGCGCGTGCCGGACGGCGACGAGCCACTCGACGCCTCCGCCGTGCACCCCGAGGCCTATCCGGTGGTGCGGCGCATCCTCGTCAAGGCGGGGAAGGGGATCCGCGAGCTGATCGGTGACAGCGCGACGCTCCGGCGGCTGAACCCTCAGGAGCTAACCGACGACCAGTTCGGCCTGCCGACGGTCAAGGACATACTCGCCGAGTTGGAGAAGCCTGGGCGCGACCCGCGCCCGGAGTTTCGCGCCGCGGAGTTCCTAGAAGGGGTGGAGACCCTGGCCGACCTCAAGCCCGGCATGGTGCTGGAGGGCACGGTCACCAACGTCACCAACTTCGGCGCCTTCGTCGACGTCGGCGTGCACCAGGACGGCCTGGTCCACATCTCCGCGTTGGCCGACCGCTTCGTCAAGGACCCCCACGAGGTCGTCAAGAGCGGCGACCTGGTCAAGGTCAAGGTCCTCGAGGTCGACCTTCCCCGCAAGCGCATCGCGCTCAGCATGCGCCTCGGCGACCGACCCGGCGCCGCCCCCGGTCCCCAGCGCGACCCTCGGCCGAGCCCGGGGCGCAAGCCCGAGCCGCAGCCCAAGCCCGCCGCGCCCGGTGCCCTCGCCGCCGCCTTCCAGCGGGCGAAGGGTCCGAAAGGGGGGTGAAGAATTGGGGATGCGGAATCTTTTGCGGGTTCGCGCGCTTGGCCATCTGACGCGGAGAATTCGTCCTGCGTGGACAAGCGCAGCCACGTGGCGCCGCTTGCCGCAGCGCTGGCGGCGGACAGCGGCCCGCTCGACGAGCTCGAAGGTTTAAGGCAGCGTTCCTAACCGCCACGAGCCGGCGAGCTCGGAGATCTCTCGACAACGGGCATCACAGGAAGAGGGCCGGCACGACAGCGCAGGTGGAGGGTCGTCCTGGGAAGGGATAAGTCAGCCGGCGAAACGCCCGCTGGATAGCACCGAGCGAACCCACCCAGCCCCCTCGCCGGCCGACTCTGCATCAAGCTCGCGGCGCACACTCCCTCCTGTCGGCCGTCCCCGCCCGCTCCCGCCCCACATAGCGGTCACGACGCCGGGGCCGGCCGTGGCAGGTCCGATCCATCAGCGGACACAGAAGCTGCGGGAGGCCGGCAGGCGGCCCGCCCGCGCGCCGACCACCACACATGCTTCGCGGGTGGCAGGTATCGGCCTTATTTCGGACATCTGGACGGGGCGTCGAGGAATTTCACACTTGGCCTCAGGTCCCCGACGCCGGCTGCCAGCCACCCTCCGGCAGACGGCGCAGCACTTGGCCGTCGTCGGCGATCCGAAATAGGAAGAGCCACTCGTTGACGACGAGGTGGCGGACCGTGTCGTTGCTGACGATCACGCCGTCGATCGCCTCTGCCGGGGCCTCGATGAAGACCGAGAGGCGCAGCGGCTCATGCATCCAGCGCTGGCCGTCATGGAGGGACTGGATGGACAGCCCCTGGCGCAAGTCACCGCCGTTGCCTTCGATCACGCCGATGCACCCCCCACCACGTTGTGGAGGACCTTGTTCCCGGCCCCGAGGTGGGCGTGGTCCACCAGGGTGAGGACCTCGAAGCCCGCATCCTGACGCCAGTCGTACTCGTGGAGGAACGCGCGGCCCTCCAGGGAGAGGTGGGCCGTGCGGGCCCGCGGCACTGCGAAGAAGCACGCGTTGCCGGCAAGTCCCCATTCAGGGCGGACCTGGGCCCAGTCGCGGCCGCGCGCGCGAACGGCCCGCAGGGCCTCGGCCGCCTCGCTCGTGTCCGGCTCGTCGAGGAGCCGGATGCGCTCCAGGCGCGCGATGTCGCCCGCCCGGTCCAGCGCACCGCGCAGGCGCTCCAGCGCCGGGCGCGATCGTTCAGGATGGCCGCCGCGATGCGCACGCTCGCCTCGCCGGTCTGGCCGGCACAGGCGCCGCAGTCCAGTCCCGCGCGCTGGGGGTTGTTGGCGGTGGAGCTGCCATGGCCCGCCAGCAGCACGATGGACGCGAAGCGCGATTTGAGCCCCATGGCGTTGAGGATGAACGCGGCGACGTCGGCGCGCTCCTCGCGGGGGATGCCCCAGCCGCTTCCGTCCTCAGCGCCGACCGGGGGCGCTGCGTCCAGATCGGGGCGGAGGGCCGCGGTTGCGGCCCGCCCCAGCCCCACGGTCTCCGGGTCGGGCACCGGACGGGGCACGCCGAGGCTGTCGGTGACCAGCTTGAGTGCGTAGGCGAGACGTGTCGTCGAGACAAAAGCCGAGGGGACCGGTCGGCGGCACGGCGCACCTGAGTGAGGATGGTCTTCATCAGGGTTGGGTCTTGGCAGCGGCCGAGAATGGTGTAGTCCCGCAGCGGGGTGCCGCCGCTGCTGGCACCGCTCCAGGCCGCGATCTCGGAGTACCCGTGCTCTCCGAGGATCGGGTCGATAACTGAGCGCGTATCCACGTGATAGCGCTCGGCGGGGCAGGTGCGCACCCGGGTCAGACCCCTCCCCGGGCCGACCCTCTGGCGCTCGTGAAACCGGGCGAATATCTCGCTGACCCGACATCGCTGCTTCGGCCGGACGCCTTTTCCGCCAACGCGGATGCCGATCCCCCCTCCTCTGCCTGGCGTTCGGCGCCGATCCAAATCCGCCCCCTCGCTCAGTTGCGCCAGAACTGGGGCGTGAACAGGATGAGGAGCGAGAGGATCTCAAGCCGCCCGAGCAGCATGGTGAAACTCAAGACCCAGAGCTCGTAGTCGGTGAGACTCCCATAGTTCGTCGCCGGCCCGACCTGCCCGAGCCCCGGCCCCATGTTGTTGATGCAGGCGATGACGGCGCTGAAGGCCGAGATGAAATCCAGCCCGCCGAAGATGAGCAGAAAGGTCATCCCGACGACGCTGATGAAGTAGAGAAAGATGAACCCGAGGACCGCGAACACGATCCCG
>JALOTB010000152.1 GCA_025458165.1 Chromatiaceae bacterium
TGGCGGTGGTAGCAATGCTCGCCATCGAAGAGCAATAGCGGCTCTCCCTCGTACGTCACCATCAGCGCGGTGCCGTCCTCCGTCCAACGCACCGCCAGGCCGCCGGGCTCCCAAGAGGCGCCTTTCCCATCGTTGTAGGCGGCCTCGGCGATCGCTTCCGCGCCCAGCAGGTAAGGCGTCGCTTCGTGCGGCAGACGCAGGGCATCGGGCAGGGCCGCCGGCGGGTGCGTCCGCTGTTGGAAGCGTTCAGGGGACGCGGTGCGATTGTAGATCCAGCAGGCGGCCTTGAGCGGGGTGGCGGGGCCGTTGTAGTCCGCGGCCGCGACAGGCTCTTCGCCTTCGCTGACTCGTGTCTCCAAGGCAGCTGTAATCTCCAGCGCGGGATCATCAGGCAGCTGATTGATGCGGAAACGCGGGGTCTGCGGCTCCGCGGGGACGAGCAGCCATCCGGAGAGTCCGTCGTCGAAGAGACGCGGCTGCAGCGGGGGCCTGGCCCAGGCCGGCGCCTCCGCCGCCGAGGTATCGTCTGTCCGCTCTGCGTCCTCGTCCTCCTCGCAGTCGCCCGGTTTTCCGCCCTGGATCTCCACCCACTTGTCCAGCCGGTAAGCACCGGTGCCCACCTCGAAGCGCTGCACCGTCAGCGTGCGGTCGACGGTGACACAGCCTCCCGAGCCGTAGCGCTCCGGCTCGATTTCCCGCGCCTGATCATGCTCGTCGACGATCGTAAGCACCCCTTGATCGTAGGCATAGCGGACGCGGTTGTTGTCGCAGTCCCAGCCAAGTCCGACGGTGGTCGAGCAGCGGACGACTTCGGAGGCGACGTAGAGCGGGTCATGGACTGCCCCCGGTCGGACAAAGACCAGATCGCGGGTGTCGGTGAATCCCCAGCCGCCGTGCTCTTCCGTCTCGATCACGTAGAGATCGGGCGGACCCGGCAAGCGGCGCACCGACAGGCTGAAGGGGTCGGGACCGCAGTCCGTGATGGGCTCAACCAGGCCCTCGGCCCCGCTGATGGCGAGCGGCTCCTCCCCTGCGATCTCCAAGACGGCCTCTCGGATCCGAATCGAAAAGGCCGGGTCCCTTCCCTGCGGCAAGACGTGCAGCTTCTGCAGCCAAAAGGGCAAGACCACGGCCGCGCCGTCCGGGCGCCACTCCCCCCCGATCTCACCCTCGGCACTCAACTTGCCAGTAAGCCGGCCGATGATCGTCCCGGTCTCGTCCGCACGTTCCAATAGCCGCACCTCATCGCCTTGGCTGCCGTCATCCTCAAGGACGAGCGCTGGGAAGCGCAGGCGGTTGCTCCGGGGGTCATACTCGCCGGTGTCGTCCAGGTAGTACCAGGCGGTCGGCTCTTCATACCACCGACCCCGGCGGATCAGGAGGGTGATGGGACGATCGCCGATGGCTCCCGCAAAGCCCCCGAAACAGCCGTCCCCGAGCAAGCGCGAAAGCAGCCCTTCCGCCGCGGGCAGATTGGCCGTGGCGAGGAAACCGGCGAGGAGGAGCCCGCTGACGATCGGCTTTGGCATGGAGCGGACCTCCCGAGGTCTCAGGGCGCAAGGCTTCCCAAACGAGCTTGGCAGCGGTGCCGACGGCCAAGCACGGGGACCCGCGAGCCTCTGAGCCCCATCCGCCCGCTCGACTCAGGGCACGAGCAGGAGGCCCTGGCCCCCGGGGATGTTGCGATCGAGCAGCTCGAGCCCGCGACCCGCGAGATCGCTGCGCCAAAGGTCGGAGACGTTGTGCGGCTCGCCGCTGCTCTGCAGGAAGTACAGCCGATTGGTCTCGGTGTCCACGGCGATCCCCGCGCAGGGACGCTCCGGCTCCGGGAGGTCGAACAGCCACTGGGCCTCGCTCCCATCCAGGCGGGTTCGCCACAGTTGGAAGCGGCCCTCACGAACGTCGGAGAAATAGAGCCAACCCCCATCCTGGCGGGCAAGCGTGAGGCAGTCGCTGCTCTCGAGCGGCCGCAGGCGGGTGAGCCCCTCGCCGTCGTAGCCGACGCGCCACAGCGCACGGCCGCGCGCGTCGCAGTTGTCCCGGCTGAAGAAGTAGACCTGGCGGGCCGCGGGACCGACCTCGACACCCACGCCGACCCCACCCGAGCAGACGCCGAGGTCCTGGGGCGACACGAGACGGCGCGCCGGCGCCTCGCCATCGGGGCTGCCTCGGTAGAGCCCGCCGTAATACTCACCCCAGAACAAGCTGTCCGCCGCAGCGTCGACGCCGATACCCTGGCCGCCAGAGCCCGAGCCGGTATAAACCGTGCGTAGCGCGGCGGTTGCGAGGTCGAGGACGCGAACCACTGGTCCGCCCCATTGCGTGATGTAGAGCGGTCCTTCACCACCATCGAGGTGCAGGTCATGCGGACCGCCGAGCCCAACGGCGAGCGGCGCTAGTCTTTGCCCATCGGGGACGAGCCGCCGGATCTCGCCGGCCGAGGTCGCGGAGTAGAGCAGCGTGCCGGATGGCAGGGTCTCCCCCGGGGCTGGACTGCGTGTCAGGGGCCGTTCGCGTTGTGCCGACGGTTGATCGACCGCGGGAGCGTCGAGAAGACTGCGGACCAGGCCCGACACGGCCCAGCCCAGGATCAGCGTGAGCGGTAATGCGTTGATTACCAGAGCGAACCAGCCGAGCCACCGGTAGCGCTCCCCCCGTTTCAGCGCCGCAATGGCCAGGAGCACCCCGGCGATCAGACCGAGCCCGACAGCGATGATCAGGGTGCCCACCGCGCACCAATGGCCATTCAGGTTCCCCACCGGGCACCCGCGCATCCATCCGACCAACGCTACGAACAGCGGCGTCGCGAGGAAAGGCGCCAAGAGCGCCAGGACGGTCAGGGCGGGTGGGCGCTGCACCGATTGCACGCGTGGATCCTTCATGCGGGGCTCCAAAGGCAGTTTCGTAACGGACGCTCAGTCGGAGCGGGCGCACGACGCATCGCGGCTTGACCGCGAGGCATCGGAGCGCATCGGGGCACTCGATGCGCCGTGAGAGAACGGCCGCAACGGACGGTCGAGCACAGAGACGATCGCCCGAGGCAGAGCGATAACCTGACGTGTGGCTCTGAGCACGGCGTCCGTGTCGCTCCTACCATCGGGTAGCCCGCTGGTGCCTCACCGCGACTGCGGGGACGTGCGGCGCAACGCCTCCGTGCCGCTCGCCTAGAGCTCGCCCAGCTCCAGTTCGAGCTGGTAACCGGAAGGGCATCTCAGAAGCTGCCTAAGGATCTGATCGATGAACCGTGCGATCGCCGCCGGATCGCTGGCCGACCCCTCAAATTCCGCGAAAGTCTCGGCCTCCCACCGGGTATGGCGCCAGCCGGCCGGCAGCGAGACCCCGCTGCGGGAAAGGGCCTCGCCTGGCTCTACGGAGAGTGGATAGCTTCCAATCATGATCTGCAAAGGCGATAACGGGTCCCGACTCACCCGGACGACCTCGATGATGTCGTCGCTGTGAGCCGGCGCTACCGTTAAGTAGTTGCCCTTGGCCCCCTCGGCCACGAGTCGAATATGCTCGGCGAGGTCGGCGAGGCGTGCGTCAGCCTCGCTGGCGTTTGCAGGTATCGAGATCATGATCAGCACCAGGAATTTGAACAGGGAGCCAAACAAAGACCCGCTCGAGGAAGAGCGCTGTGGAGCACGTCGCTGTCGCAGACCGCTCACGACAAATCCCGGCCACGAACGGAACTCGTCTCCGCTGGACAGCCGCGCAGGCAAAGACAAGACCGCTGCTCAGGTCGCTGCTGTCAGGTCCTCGGCCTTGGCCCCTACGGTTATCGGTTTCTGCAGCCAGCGTCCACGCACCAACTTGAATAGGACGCCGCCGCCTATCCCCCAGAAGACAATGTTAAGGAGGAGCAGCCAGAGGTGGATACCAGGCTCAAGAACGGCGCGCTGGGGATGGGTGGGGTCGTAACGTACCGAGACTGGTCGTCCGACGGGATACTTGGTCGAGATCGAGCGCGCAATACGGCCCTCCGAGTCCCCCATGGTCCCGCCGAAGCTCACGCGGTCCCCTTGATAGTAGCGATGGCCGACGCTATACGAGTAACGGACCTTCGCGACATAGCTGACCGTTTCGTTGTCATCGGCGTCGGTACTGTAACGCTCCGCTATTGAAGAATGATTGATCGTCCCCGGCGCAGTGGGCCAGAACTCACTGATAACGCCGAGATAGGTCTCACGCAGTAGGAATAAAGCGGCGACTAATAGAAGGCCGACAAAGCCGAGACCCAGGATCACAGGGACTAACCGTCGCTGGGTTGGGTGCGGGGGCTGAGTTGATTAGCATTGGGTTCGGCCGTGCGTGTTGTTCCGGCGTTTCTCCACTCATCGTTCCCCGACAGGAAACCGAGCAGAAACTCTGTCATTTCGGCGACACTGGCGGGCGCGATTACCTCCAGCTCTCCAGCTTCTTCCCACGTGACCGCCAGCCCCTCATCTGGGTTGAGGCTTCCACCCACTTCGAGCCACTCGCCGTTCGCCTTTGACAACTGCACCTGATGAAATCGCTGCCAGTCCAAGGACGCCATCGTCTCCTTGATCAGTTCAGGGGTGGCGCGATCGGATATCTCCGTTGTCGTTGCCCCATAGTCCGAGGTCACTTCCAGTCTCATCACTGTCTCTCCTGGCAATTCGGCACTCGGCCCGCAGTGTCCAGTCCAAACCGTACGGACGACGCTGTTACCAGTAGTCGCCCCACAACAACGTCGGGACGTCTCCAGATGCCTTCGCGATCGCGTCGGCGGACCGGGGTCTCGGACCATGCGCGGCCCGACCCCACGAGGTGGCGTGCGAAGCGATGGCACAGCGTCGGTAGCCGTCACGCTCCAAGCGTGCCG
>JALOTB010000153.1 GCA_025458165.1 Chromatiaceae bacterium
TACGGCTGGAGCGATGTCGACTTCGATGTCCCCTGGTGGCAGGGTGGGTTTTCGTCGACTCTCGCCGTTTGGCTCGCCGGCTGGATGGGGGCCTCCGAGATTTTGCTCTGCGGCATGGACTGCTACCAGGGGCATAAAAAATACCACTACCCGCGCCCAGGCTACCACCATCCCTGTTTCGATGCCCCTCTGGTTGACCACCTGTCCGCATGGCGGCCGGCGCTGGGGCAGGTGGTGGGGGCCGAGCGGATCCGGGCCGTCTCCGGGCCGCTCGTCGGGGTGTTCGGGCGGTGGGAGGCGTGAGGGGATCCTCATGAGCGGATCGAACGGGCACGGGCGGCTGCTGATCGGGCGCAAGGCGATCACCGGCTACCTGCAGATCGGCGACCCCATGTTCTACGAGTTCATCAAGCTGGGGATGCCGGCGCGGGTGATCAACAACCGCTGGTACGCCCACACGGACAACATCGACCTATTTTTCAAGCAGATCACCATCAAGGGCACCCGCGAGGCGCCCGAAGGGGCGGAGTAGGGCGGGCGTCAAGCTCTTTAATGGCCATTATCCGTATCTGAGCCGCTTTTTTCCGCCCATTTTCCGTTTTCGTCCGAAAACCGGGGTTATCCTGGGTCCATCGATTCGGGACAGCCCCGGTTTTCTTTTCGACGGAGACGCAGATGTGACCGAGTACGCGACGACAGAGCCCGAAAGCTTCACCGCCGGCGACCTCGTGGCATGGAAGCGCGCGGCCGCCGCGCTCGTCATCCCGACCGGCGAGGCGCCCAAGGCCTCCGCCGGCTGGGCGCTCACCTACGCGCTGGTGAAGACCGGCGCCAGGATCGCCATCACCGCCTCCGCCTCGGGCGACGACCACCTCGTCTCGATCGCCGCCGCCACCACCGCCGGCTACGCCGCCGGCACCTACGCCTGGCAAGCCTACGTCACCAAAACGACCCAGCGCTACCTCGTCGGCTCGGGCACGATCCGGATCCTGCCCAACTTCGCCGCCGCCGCCGGCGGCCACGACGCCCGCTCCCACGTCAAGCGCGTGCTCGACGCCATCGAGGCCAAGCTCGAGGCGCGCGCCAGCAAGGAGCAGGAGCAGATGGTCGTGGGCGGGCAGGTGGTCGGCATGATGCCCATCCACCGGCTGCTCGAGTGGCGCGACCGCTACCGCGCGGCCTACGAGAACGAGCAGGCCGCGGAGCGGGTGGCCAATGGGCTCGGCTCGGGAAAGCAGGTGCTCGTGAGGTTCGGACGTGATTAAGGCGCTGCGCCGCATCTTCGCCCCCCGCCCCGCCCGCCGGGGCTTCGACGCGGCCCGCATTTCCCGCCTCGTGGCCGACTGGGTGACGAGCTCGCTCGCCATCGACGCGGACATCCGCTCCGGGCTCACGGTGCTGCGGGCGCGCAGCCGCGACCTGTGCGCCAACAACGTCTACGGCCGGCGCTTCCTCGCGCTGCTCGCCGCCAACGTGGTCGGCCCGGCCGGGATCCGGCTGCAGAGCAAGGCGCGCACCGCCAAGGGCGACCAGCTCGACCCCGCCGCCAACCGCAAGATCGAGGCGGCCTGGTGGGAGTGGTGCCGCCCGCGGAACTGCACCGTCACGCGGCGGCTCTCCTTCACCGACCTGCTCGCCATCGCCGTCAAGGGGCTCGCGCGCGACGGCGAGCTGATCGCGCGCCTCGTCTCCGGCTTCCCGGGCAACGACTTCCGCTTCGGCCTGCAGCTGCTCGACCCCGAGTACCTCGACCACGACTACAACGACCTCGCCCGCCGCGTCGTCATGGGGGTGGAGCTCGACGAGTGGAAGGGCCCGGTGGCCTACCACCTGCTCACCAGCCACCCCGGCCAGAACCACTACCCGCTGCAGCCGGCGCAGAAGCGCCAGCGGGTCCCCGCCGCCGAGATCCTGCACGTCTACGACGCCGAGCGCGCCGAGCAGACCCGCGGCTATCCCTGGACCGTGGCGGCGCTGAAGGAGCTGCACCAGCTCGGGCACTACAAGTACTCCGAGGTGGTGGCCGCCCGCGTCGCCGCCGCCAAGATGGGCTTCTTCACCCGCAAGTCCGAGGCCGGCTACCCCTACGACGACAAGGACGCCTCCGGCAACCTGATCGAGGAGGTCTCCCCGGGCAAGTTCCAGGAGCTGCCCGACGGCTACGAGTTCAAGGAGTTCAACCCCACCCACCCCAACCAGGCCTTCGGGGACTTCGTCAAGAGCGCCCTCAAAGGGATCGCGAGCGGCCTCAACGTCTCCTACATCAGCCTCGCCAACGACCTGACCGAGACCAGCTACTCCTCCGGCCGCCAGGGGCTGCTGGAGGAGCGCGGCTACTACATGGCGCTCCAGGGCTTCCTGATCGAGCACCTGGTGCAGCCGGTCTTCGAGGCCTGGCTGCCGCACGCCATCGCCTCGGGGCGGCTCGCGCTGCCGATGCGCGAGATCGAGCGCTGGAATCGCCGCCAACCTGGGGCTCGACCTCGAGGACGTCTTCGAGGAGCTGCAGGACGAGGACGCCGCGGCGCGCCGCCTCGGGATCGACGTGGCCGGCGCCGCGGCCAAAAAGGAGAAGCAGGATGGCAGAGAGATTAAAGCAGATTGAGCCGGTGCAGTACCGGCAGATGGTGATCGACCGCGCCTCGGCCAAGCCCGAGGCGCGCACGGTCGAGCTCAAGTTCTCGACCGAGGCCCCCTACGAGCGCTGGTGGGGCGTCGAGATTCTGGACCACGGCTCCGGCAGCGTGCGCCTCGCGCGCCTCAAGGAGGCCGGCCCGCTTCTGGTGGGCCACGACCCGGACGACCACATCGGCGTCCTGGAGCAGATCTGGATCGGGGACGACCGCACCGGGCGGGCGTTCGCGCGCTTCGGGAAAAGCGCGCGGGCCGAGGAGATCTACCAGGACGTGCTCGACGGCATCCGCAAGAGTGTCTCGGTGGGCTACATCGTGCACCGCGCGGTCCTGGTCGAGGAGAAGGACGGGAAGGAGACCTACCGCATCATGGACTGGGAGCCGCTCGAAGTGTCGATCGTCTCCGTGCCGGCGGACCCCGCCGCCAAAACCGTAAACAACTCCAAACGCGATCACACGCTCGTGATCGAATACAAATCACAGGAGGGCGCCATGCCTGAACCCATCGTCACCCCCGACCCGGCCGCCGAGGCCGCCAAAGTGAAGGAGATCACCGACAACGCCCGCAAGGCCGAGCAGACCCGCATCCGCGAGATCACGGCCTACGGGGAAAAGTTCAACATGAAAGAGGCCGCCGCCCAGGCCGTCGCCGCCGGCGTCGGCATCGAGGAGTTCCGCATGCAGGTCCTGGAGAAGCTCGGCCAGGTCCGGCCCGTCGCCACCACGCCCGACATCGGCCTCTCCGCGGCCGAGGCCCGGCAGTTCAGCGTCGTGCGGCTCATCAACGCGCTCGCCAATGGCCGCCGCGACCTCGCCCCCTTCGAGTTCGAGTGCTCCGACGCCGCCGCGAAGAAGATCGGCAAGGCCGCCCGCGGGGGCTACGTCCCGAACGACGTGCTGCGCCGCGACCTCAACGTCACCACCGACAGCCAGGGCGGCCACCTCGTCGCCACGAACCTCCTCGCGCAGGACTTCATCGCGCTGCTGCGCAACAAGATGGTGATCGCCCAGCTCGGCACCCGCATCCTCTCGGGCCTGGTGGGGGACATCGCCATCCCCGGCGCGCTCGCCGGCTCCACCGCCTACTGGGTGGGCGAGAGCACCAACATCACCAGCGAGAGCACGCAGACCTTCCGCCAGGTGGCGCTCACCCCCAAAACCGTCGGCGCCTACAGCGACATCAGCCGCAAGCTCCTGCTGCAGGCCTCGATCGACGTCGAGGCCTACGTGAGGAACGAGCTCGCCACCACGCTCGCCCTCGAAATCGACCGGGCCGCCATCAACGGCTCCGGCTCCTCCCCCGAGCCGCGCGGGATCCTGAACGTGGTCGGCATCGGCGCGGTCGTAGGCGGCACCAACGGCAAGGCGCTCATCTGGGCCCACATCGTTGGCCTGGAGAGCGAGGTGGCGATCGACAACGCGGACGTCGGCGCGCTCGCCTACCTCACCAACGCCAAGGTGAGGGGCAAGCTGAAGACCGTCTTCACCAACGCCACCTACGGCGAGATCCCGGTCTGGCAGACGGGCGCGGACGGCATGGGCATGGTCAACGGCTACCGCGCGGCGGTCACCAACCAGGTGCCGAGCACCATCACGAAGGGCGGCTCGGGCGCGGTCTGCTCGGCGGTCATCTTCGGCAACTTCAACGACCTCGTCATCGGGCAGTGGGGCGCGCTCGACATCCTGGTGGACCCCATCACCGGCGGCCTGGCCGGTACGGTCCGCGTGATCGCGATGCAGGACGTGGACATCGCGGTCAAGAACGCCGTCAGCTTCGCGGCCATGCAGGACGCGCTGACCACCTAAACAAACGATCGGGCGCAAGCGGCCCACATCGATAGGGCCGGGGCGCTGCCAGCGGCCCCGGCCCGCACCCACAGGGAGACCGACCCATGAACAAGGACTTCAATGTAGCCGACGACATTCTCTCCTCGACCCTGCTGCCGGTGGTCAAGTCCGGCGCGGCGCCGGACACCAACTGCGCCGCCGTGGACGGCCGCGGCTTCCAGGAGGTGGTGCACGCGGTCCACCTCGGGAACTCGGGCGACACCCTCTCGGGCTCCATCAAGGTCGAGTGCGAGCTCGAGGAGTCGAACGACAACAGCACCTGGAACGACGTCGCCCAGACCGACCTCACCAACGCCGTCACGGGGACCAACCCGGGCTGCTTCGGCGTCATCGACGACGGCGCCGAGGACAGCCAGTTCTACTGGACCGAGTACCGCGGGAAAAAGCGCTACACCCGCGTCGTCCTCAACTTCACCGGCACCCACACCAACGGCATCCCCTGCGCGGCCTGGGCGCTGCGGCGCGGGCCGCAGTACGTGCCCTCGGTCGGCGGCAGCTGGTAGGGCGCATGCCGCGCGTCAGGATCACCCGCCACACGGTGGCCATGAACCGGGTGGCGATGCAGGGCGAGGTCCTCGACCTCGCGGCCGCGGACGCGGACCTGCTGGTCCGTCTGGGCAAGGCCGTCGCGCTCGCTCCGGCCGCGGCCGGGGGCGACCGGGGCCAGGCCGGGGAGACCCCCCGGCCTTCTCCGGCCGCCACCACCGAGAGCGCCGCCGCCCTGGTGCGGGGGAAAAAGAGAACCGCCCGCGCGGACGGCCGGCCCGACGGGGCCGACGGGCCGACGGGCTGACGGGGCAGACGGGACAGACGGGCAGACGGGACAGACGGGCCACATGGACAACTACGACTTCTTCGGCACCTTCGTCTCCGCGATCTCCGGGGACGCCGCCATCGCCGCCTGGTGCGGCGCCCGGTTCGGGACGGCGCTCACGGTCTTCGCCGACGTGGAGAGCGAGGCCCTTCCGGCCAGAGACGACATGCCCTACGCCCTGATCCACACGCCGGGGGTCGCCAAGCACCAGGAGCGCCGCGAGCAGAGCTACCAGATCGCGGTGGACCTCGCCCTCGACAAGGCGGCGCTCGCCTCCGCAGCGGCCACGAACCTCAAGCAGCCGGCCGGAATCGAGCTCATCCTCGGTCTCGCGCAGCTCGTGATCGACGCGGTCAAGGCGGCGCTCCCGGCCAACACCGTTTTCGGCTACACGCTCTCGGCGGACACCCTGGGCGCGCTGCCCGAGGTCCACGCCTACCTGGACCTCGATTTCACCACCACCGTAACCATCGCGGGCGACCCGCTCGCGTGACGACAAGGAGGACCTGGCCATGGGTCACCAGAAGGGTTCAACGGTAGTCTTCAAGGCGGGCTTCGAGCTGGTGGCCTTCGGCACGCCCGCGGCCGCCGGCTACATCCTGCCGATCAACAGCTTCGACGTGCGCTCCACCCGGGCGCTCAACCGCGCGGCAACGCTCCAGTCGGACCGCAACCCGCGCGAGCCGTTCGCCGGCAACCTCGCCGTCGGCGGCAGCATCGTCGTGCCGGTCGACTCGGTCGCGATGGCGATCTGGCTGATCGGGATCTTCGGCCTGCCCACCACGACCGGCGCCGGGCCCTACGTGCACGAGTTCAAGGTCCCCGCCAGCCAGCGCAGCATGACCTTCGAGACGGCCTTCACGGACCTCGCCACCGCGAAGTACCAGCGCTTCGTCGGCTGCAAGATCAACAGTTTCGGCCTCACCGTGGGCGGGGACGGCGAGCTCGTGGCCACCCTGGGGGCGATCGGAAAGAGCGACAGCCTGGAGGCCGCGACCTTCCACGCCGGCACGGCCGTCACGCTCGCGCGCCTCAACAACTTCCAGGCGGCCCTGGCCGAGGGCGGCAGCGCGCTCGCCAACGCGACCGAGCTGGCCATGAACATCAACCTGCCCATGGACGCCTACTACGTGATCGGCGGGGCGGGGTCGGTGGGCAGCATCGCCGAGCAGTCGGTCGAGGTGAGCGGGAACATCAAGTGCCTGTTCGAGAACACCGCCCTGCTCGACAAGGCCCTCGCCGGCACCGAGAGCAGCCTCAAGCTGACGGTGACGGGCTCGGCCAGCAGCGTCTTCGAACTCGAGATCCAGGAGCTGCTCTACGAGCGCGCCTCGGTGCCGGTGCCCGGGCCGCAGGGGCTTCTGGTGGACCTGAACTTCCAGGGCTACTACGCGAACGGCGGCGAAGCCTCGGCGATCGTGGCGCGCCTGACCAACGGGGTCACGAGCTACGCGGCGTATTAACGAGAAAAGTCGCCCGTCGGCCCGCCTGTTCGGTCGGCCGGTCGGCCGGTCAGCCGGTCTGTCCGGTCGACGGGACGGACGGGCCGACGGGACAGACGGGCTGACGGGACAGACGGGAAGGACCGATCATGCGGGAGATACGGCTGAGCAACGGGGCGATGGTGGCGGCGCGGGCGCTGACCAAGCGCGAGCGCCGGTCGGTGCTGCAGGATATCGATCGTCTGAGCGCGGACGACCTCATGGAGCGGGTGCTCGGCATGGTGCTCGCCCCGGAGCTCTTCGCGGAGCTGGAGGACCTGCCCTACCCGGACAGCAAGGCGGTCCTAATGGCGGTCTGGGAGTGCGGCTCCCGGCGGGCCGACTACTGCCGCGCCTGCGGCAAGCGCGCCCGCGGGGAGTGCCCCGCCGGCTGCGAGTACCTGAGCCCGCCCGCGCTCGCGCCCGAGAACGAGGAGGCGTGGGCGCTCTGGCTCGCGGTGATGACGCAGTGGCGGGCCGGCGGCATGGGGGTGATCGGGCTCGACTACGGCGAGGTGCGGGCGGCGGCGGCGGACATGGAGATCGAGCTGTCGCCCTGCATGTGGGGCAAGATCCGGGCGCTCGAGGCGGCAACGCTCGACAAGATGCGCCGGGGGACGGAGGATCGATGATCCGGGCGGAGATCAAAAGCAACGTCAGGGCCCTCGGCAAGCGGATCGACCAGGCCGGGGCCGATCTCGCCAAGGCCCAGCTCGACGCCGTCAAAGCCGTCAAAGTGGAGGGGTTCAGCCTGCGCCACACCCTGATGCAGGCGATCCGCATGTCCGCCCCGGCCCCCGGCCGCCGCCTCAAGGACCTCTCCATGATCGCCCGCACGCTTAACCGCAAAAGCGGGGTGCGCCAGCCCCGGCCGCTGCTTCAGCTCGCCGCCGGCGTCACCTACCGGGTGGACCCGGCGGACGCGAGCGTGGCCGTGGGCTTCACCGCGCGCTCGCCCCTGTGGGCCCGGCGCGCGGCCGAGCGCCAGCAGGCGGGATTCACCCGGCCGGTCACCCCGGAGCTGCGGCTCTACTTCCTGCGCCGCGGCGCCCAGAGGAGCTTCTCCCGCTCCTGGCGCGGCCGGCGGAGCGGCCAGCCGCTTTTCCTGCGCCGCACCACCCGCACGCTCGTCACCCCGCCGCGGCCGATCGTGGCCCCCTTCTGGGCGGCCGAAAAGAACAAGTCCATGGCGCGGATCCGGAGCAACTTCCGGCTGATCGCGCGCGGCAAGACCGCCCCCGGCGGCGCGCTCTACAGCGCGCAGGAAATGGCGATGTGGTGAAGTTGGGTCGGCCGGTCGGCCGGTCAGCCGGTCGACGGGCCGACGGGATAGACCAACGGGACAGACGGGCCGACGGGCCGACGGGATAGACGGATAACATGGCGGACGATGTCAAGCTGCAGATACTGCTCCAGGCGAAGAACGCATCCGAGCAGGCCTTCCGCGAACTGAAGGGCCAGCTCGCCGGCGTGCAGCAGGAGCTCGCCAAGACCGCCAAGGCGGCCGAGTCGGGCTTCAACCTGGACCGGTTCAAGACCCAGTCCCTGGGGGCGGCTGCCGCCGTCTTCGCCGCCTACAAGACGATCGGCCAGGCGGTGGACATGGTCGAGGCCGGGGCGAAGCTGGAAAAGCAGGCGGCGGGCTTCGAGAACCTCGCCGGCGCCGCCGGGACGAGCTCGCGGCGCATGCTGGAGGAGCTCAAGCGCGCCTCGCGCGGGCTCGTGGCCGAGGCGGACCTCGTGGCCGCATCCGGCAAGGCGCTGCTCATGAACATCCCGGCGCGCGAGATCGCCAAGCTCATGGAGATCGCCGCGGCCACGAGCCGGATGACCGGCCAGGCCGTCACCGAGGCCTTCAACGACATCACGATGGGGGTGGCGCGGCAGTCCAAGATGATCCTCGACAACCTGGGGATCATCGTAGATGTGGAGAAGGCGAACGCAGACTACGCAAAGAGCCTCGGCAAAACAGCATCGGCGCTGTCGGACGCAGAGAAGCGCCAGGCGTTCATGAACGCGGTGGTCAAGTCCGGCGACGACATGGTTCGCCGCCTGGGCGCATCCAGCGGGGCCCTGGAGGGGGCCAACAAGCTCGTGGCCGCGCAGACCGACCTCTGGAACGAGGTCAACCGCACGGTGGCGTCCTTCCTCGACAAGGAGCTCGCCGGATACGCCCGGATGCTCACCTGGATCGCCGACAAGCTCAAGGGCATGCGCGCCGCCGCCGGCGAGGCGTCCAAGTCCGATCTCTGGAAGGAGATCGAAATGCTGCGCTCGCTCGAGGCCAAGGGGATGGCCAACCCCGGCCTCGCCGCCGCCAAGGAGGCCGAGT
>JALOTB010000154.1 GCA_025458165.1 Chromatiaceae bacterium
GAGGAGCTCAGCGCCACCGAGACGATCTTCCCGCGCACGAATCTGCGCCTGGTGCTGAAATTGGGCTCAACATAAATTCCCCGAAGTCAGGTCATCTGTTGTTCAGATCCGAGAGCCCGAAGACGAAGCGCAGCCGCGGACCAGCGGACCACGCGATCGCCGGCAGGTAGCTGCCGCCCAACTGCGAATCCGGTGTAGTGAGCGAATACTGTACGCGCAGCGTGTGCACTGAGCCGGCGCTCTGCGCTGCCTCGATCACGCGCAGGTCAGTGAAGCTGCCCGTGCCGAAGCTGTGGTGTGCGAGCTGGGCGACGGGGAACAGCGTACCGTCGAGCCAGGCGGAAGTGATGGTATCCGTTCAGTCCCCCACTGTGATTGAGCAGACAAGACATGGGTGGGACGTGTTCTCAGACGGTGGCGGCGGCCGGCAACGCCGGAGCGGGATTGCCCTGGCGGCGGTGGCGCAGAACCTCGGCGATGTACTCCCATGGGGAGAGACCGCGCTGATGGCAGGTGTCGATGACGCTGGCCAAGGCGGTGAAGGCGCGCGAGCCCTGGGAGTTACGGGTGCCATAGCTGATGCGCCGGGCGATCACCCAGTGGCGCAGTGCCCGCTCGGCGGCATTGTTGGTCAGCGGCAGCTCGGGATGATCGAGCACCACCCAAAAGGTGTCCCAATCGTTGAGCAGCTCGCGGGCGAGCGCGCGGGTCTTGGCGTGCTTGGCCTCGGCGTGCTGCAGGCACAGTGCGAGCAGCGCGTTGAGCGCCTCGGCGTGTTGGGCGCGCAGCCCCTTGGGAGGTGGGCCTTCCCGGGCCGCGTAGACAGCGGCCATGACCGCCTCGATGCACCCACGCAGTGCGCGGCCGAAGCCTCGCGCCTCAGCCTCCAGGCTCTCTTCGAGGCCGCGCGCCTTGCGCAGCAGGTGGGTCAGGCAGCGCAAGCGGTTATCGTAGTCGCGGTAGGCCCAGTAGCCGTCACTCATCAGCCAGCCGTGCAGGACGCTGCCGAGCACGCTGTGCAGCAACTCCTGAGAGCGGCGCCCGATCATAAACACGGTGGTGGTGGCGCTGGTGAACACCCACAGCCACAGGAGCTTTCCGTGCTCCTTCCAGCTGGTCTCGTCGGCATGCAGCAGATCGCTCGCACGCACCTCAGCGAGCAACTGCTCCTCGACCACCGGGGCAACGGCCCGCCCGGCCTCGTGCAGGCATTGGTTGATGCTCGCGGCACTGAGCGACAAGCCCAGCCAGTCGGCGAGGAACTCGCGGATGCGCCGACGCGACAGGCGCATGCGCAAGGACAACGCGCAGATCAGCGCCACTAGCATGGGGCCGGCCAGATGGCGCTCACTCAAGCGCACCGTCCAGTCCGCCTCCTCGCCGCCCTCGGCGGGCTCGGCCTGGGTCCAGTGTCCGCAGCCGCAGCGGTGGGCGTGGTAGACCTGCTTGACCTGAATCGCCTCAAGGCCGGTGCGTCCGGGGCCGGGCGGGATCAGGTCGATGACGTAATGGGCGCTGGCGGTGCGCGTCTCCGCGGCAGCCGACAACGAGCGGCCGCAGATGGCACACCCCGGTGGGTGATGATGGCGCTCCGCGTGCACCGCCAGGCACTGGGTGCGGCCATGTCCCGGCGCGCCGGGACGCCGCCCAGGCCGGCGCGCCTCCCCAGCATCACTCGGCGCGTCCGACTCGGACTCAACGCCCGGCTCGGGCGGCGTCGCCTCTTGCCCATCCCCGGCCTCGGCGCTCTGCGCCAACGTCTTCCCCTGCTCCTCACCCGCTTGCGCTGCCTCCCAGGGCGCACGGCTGCTCGGCGGGCGGGAGCTGTTGCTCGGGTCTTGCGCCAGGCGCTCGTGGGCCTCTTTGAGGTCTGCCAGCAGCTTCAGCGACAACGCCCGCAACGATGGCTCCTGCAGCCCGGCAAGGTAGGCCTCGTCGAGCTGCGACAGATCGTGTCGCGACAGTTGCATGATCCCGTCGGCAGGTTTCCCGCCAGCGCCTCTGCGCCGGCCTTGCTTACGGCGTGATCTTCCCATATCGCTTCAAGTTTGTCTCGCTGCCGCTTGTTCAATCGTAGGTGATGGTGGCGTCGGCGGTGGCCGCCGACGCCGCGCCATCGAAGATGAACCCCGCGTCGATCGTCTGGATGTCGATGGGCACTGCCGCCAGTCCGTCGACGGTCTTTGGCGGCGGTGCCAGGTGGAAGTTAGTGGCCATATCCAGGACCTCACTTCGCGGGAGCTGCGCGAGCCTCTAGCAGCAGTCGTCCTTCTTGACCTTCAGGCTCACTACGATCTCCTTCACGCAGACCTTCCCGATCTCCTGCTTGATCCCCAGGCACTCAACCAGTTGCTGCGCCTGCTCCAAGCAGCCCTTATCCTTCGGTCGATCGGCGTTCCAAGGCCGCGAAAGGTCAGGGTCTAGCCGGTAGGTCATCCCGCCGATGAGATTGTCGTTGGCCAGCACGTCGATCCGAATGTCCCTGTCTTTTGTCGCTTCAACCGCGTCGCGTGTGAACGGTTTGCCCGGATGGAGTTTGAGGAACACTTCACGCTTGGCGCCTGAGGCCAGCGTAAAGCCATCTCCCACGCCGACCAGATCCAAACGCCAGCCGAGACGGGACAGCAGCGAAGGCAGACTGACGTTGAAGGTCATCTTGCCCCGCCGCGGATTCGGGTTGCCTACGAGGAAGCTCATCCCGTTGAGTCCCGCCATGAGCCCTTGCTCGCCGCCCGCGCCAGGTATCGGATTCACGTTGCGTTGCCCGATGTTGTTGTCGCTCGGCACCAGCCGCCATTCGGGGATGGTCTCGCCGGCGGTGAAGTTGTCGATGTTCGCGGCGTCCCCGCCAGCCTTGACGACCATCAGCATGCAGTCGTGACCATAGCCATTGATGTTGGGCGTCCATTCGAACGGTCCAACAATCTTCTCCTCCGTGTTGTTGGCATTCAAAGTTCCGACGTTGATCGAAGGTGTCCCGAGGGCGTCAAAGTCGCCCGGCCAATTCAGCCCCGCACCCGGCTTCGTGTGATAGCCATAGACAACAACATTCTGCGCCTGTTGGGTGCCGCGGTTCTTGATCTTGACGTAGGCGTAGTTGGTTGACCCCAACTCCGGCTCTTGGTGCGCGTCGATGCCGTCTGCTGCCCGGCGGTTCCAGATTGTGCTGGCATGCCAGTGGACGTGCTGGAACTCGTACTCTCCTGCGCGCCCGTCGTCGATGTAAACGTCTACGTCTGGCGGATCGCCTGCGGTGGTGATTGTCCCGTCCGCTGGGCTGCCGGTGGTCACAAGTGGCGTCTGGTATTCGCCCTGCTTCTCGAACGCCCAGCGGATCACCTTGTGGTAGGCGCCGCCGAAGACGCCCTCACTCGTCCAGTTGAGCGCGTCCGCTGCCATCAGCGCCGCGGCGAAGTCTCTCGCATACTGCGGATCAGTTGCGGGCGTCAGGTCCCCGATGGCCCGCATGATCAGGTACATCGTCATGCGCGAGGCGAACTGCCTTCGACCGAGATTCGTGTGATCGCCTCCGATTGAACGGTAGAGGCGGAACAGCGTGGTTGAAAGGATCTCCTCGGATTTGTAACCTCCGTCATCCATAGATCCGCCCCAAGCCCAGCCCGCGGCCACGTCCCGGTCGGCTCGGCGATTGAGCGTCGGGTGCCAGGGCACGTAGGTGAAGCGCAGATCCCCAGGCTTGCCCAGCGGCGTACCGTCGACCCCCTTGCACTGGGAAACCGGGTCGAAATAGATGAAGGCCAGCGAATCGCCCGCGCTGTGCACAAAGCCCATATTGGGGCTGTCCACTGCCTCGTATAAGATCCCGTGGCCCAGCACCTCGTGGAGGTGCACCCGCGGATCGCACGCCCGGCCGAGCGGGTTGGTGGTGTCAGTCAGATCCATGAGGCCATAACCCACATGGCCAACTCCGCCCATCCCGTCGCCAACACAATGCGCATTGATATCGTCGAAGCAGCGAATATCCACCGGGATCGGGAAATTCGTATTAGACATATAGGTTCCCACGTCGAAACCTAGGTCCTGCATGGTGCGAAAGATCCGGTCGACATGGAAATAGCCGCTAACCGATGCGAAATCGTTTGTGCGCACCTGGTAGTGGAAATTGGTTCCCATTGGTTCCGTCGGAGGATCGATGTCTGGGCCCTCCACTTGCGTCACCTCGGCGAAGGAACCTGACAAGTGTTGTGTGCCGCTCGCGGGCGCATCGAGGTTCTGGAGTACCACATCGTCCCGATACGGGTTTAGCGTTGGGTTACTCGCGGCGCTGTTTGGTACGACAGTTCCCGTCGCCGGATCCGATTGCGCAATTCCCGACTTCGTGATCGGATCTTCCTCAAAGACATAGCCGTTCACATATGCGACCATCGGCCGCAGATAGAGGATTGAGTTGGTTTCCAACTCTACCAGGGCGCGCCAAACCATCTGGTCGCGACCCGCGGAAACCTCGAACATGATCTCGGCCACCATGTAGTGGGCGCCATCCTTGATCTTGCGGTCGACGTCAGGGACATCGAAGGGCCGTGGCAAGGGCAGCCCGGGCACCTCACCCTCGCTCTTCTTACGAAGGCGACGGTTCTCTGCAGCCGGCTTCTCCTTTACGACTGGACCTTCAGGCTCTTCATCCTCAGGCAAGCGCACAGCGGCATCGTAACGGTAGATCCAGAACCGTCCCCGGATCAGCCGCAGACTGGCACGCTTGTCCGCGGACTCCTTCTCGAAGGAGAACAGCCTGCGCACGAAGGTTTCGCCCGCGTGTGCGGACTCGCTTTCGGCGGCCTTAGCCTGCACGGCTGCCGCGATTCCCTTGAGGTCGGTCTGCGCCTGCACCGCGCGTTGTTGGACAGTTGCGGTGTTGGCGCCGATGAATACTTTTCGGTATCGGTCAATGGCCTCCTCGGATGGCATCTTTGCATTCACGCCCGACTGGGTCGTGTCTTCCGACATGACCACCCGGTTCGGGCCCTGCTTTACCGTAACCTTGAGACCCGCTCGCCAGACCGGAGTGTTCAAGAGCGTCTGATAGAAGCCAAAGGTCTCCGAATCGAACTGTCGCCGCTCCTCCGACAGCCTGTACTCTTCGTCTTGTTCCCGCGGTTCGAGGAAACTCACCTTGGTCTGCAGCCGGTCGAGCTTCTTGGCCGGAATCTCGTAGACGCTGGCAAACTGGCGCAAATAGGCAACGGCAGTCATCAGGCCGCCCCCTGTGGGACTTTCCCAATACTCTTGGGTGTGTCGGATTGCACGCACGCGGTTGGCTTCATCTGTCAGCACGTGCGATTTCAGATCTGGACGATAGGTTTCTTTCATCGTGGCGTTCTCCTTTCCTTACTTGGACGTGGCGTTAGATCCAGCGAATGCACATTGCTTGGCGCTTTTCTGAGTCGAAGACCATTCGCGGACTATCCGGGTAGCGTCGCCGCTTGGACATGCATCCAGTCGAAGTTTCGGCGCCGGCCCAGGCTGGTCCACCCCTCCTCTTCCCACGCGCGCCACCACTCGTCGTATTCGGGGCGGGCGAACGCCGCACGGTCGCGGCCCCATTCGAGCTTGTTGCGACTCGGATCGAAATCGAGTGCGATGCCCCAGGCGTGCATCGACAGCGCGGTGCCGCCGCGGGAGCACTCGCTGGACCGACTCGGCGACCTTATCGTGGCAGGTGATTCGCTGGGTGCGTACGGCCGCCTCCCAATCGATACGCAGGACGTACGGTATGTCGATGGTGGTGAGGTGAGAGCCCGGCTGGCCGTAGAACGCAATGAGCTTGGCCCGTTCCTGGACCGGCCATTGATTGGCCTGACTGGCGACCGGCGTCGGATCCCGCCAAGGCGCCGGTAACTCCCCATACTGATCGTAATGCTGAAGCTGGCCGAAGGCGAAATCGGTACGAGTCCCCCACAGGCCGTCGATTTTTCCGGGTTCGGCGCCCTTGTCCCTAGCCAAGAGCTGGATGTGCGCGACCAACTGGCGGTTAGACGAGCCCGTGAGAATCTTGTCTCGGTAGTCGGGGTCGAGCTCGTCGCGCCGGCGCTCGATCTCAGCGCTCAGGGCCTTCCTGTCGCGCGCGTCGAGTGTGCCGGTCGTGCCCGCGACCTGATATCCCGCATTTCTTAGGTATTTTCGCGATAGGTGGACTGCTGCCGCAGGAATTGTCATGGGTCTTTCCTCGCTGTTGTGTGTCCCGCGCCATGGTGCCCGCTTTTCTCGAACGACATGCCCAGGGTACGGATTGGGTTACCACGGTGTTTCCTTTCCGAAACGACGCAGCGCAAGCCCAGCTCAGTTCGTGTCGGCCTAATCTGCGTCAAACGCAGCTCTCCGTCATTCAAGCCTCTTCGATGTCGAAGGGGCTACCGAAAGCTTCGGCAGCCCCTTTGAGCCAATTGCCGCACTGCGCCCTATTTCACCCCTCCCTCCGGCTCTTCCAAGCAGAAGCCGTCGCTCGCACCGCGCCAGGGCCCGACCGATTGGCTATTACGAATGGTGCGGGCAATGGCATTCACGTGGATCGTGTAGCCGCAAGGCCTCATGCCCGTGGTATCGAGATCCCAGTCGTCCCCGGGCGCCACGACGGTATTCCACAGGCCAGAGCTGGGAACCGGCACGCCGACCCCGGGCGGATTCACGATCGGGCGAACATAGAGCACGTACTCCCGCAGATAGTCGTCGCGCGCGACGAACTTACCTTCGAGCAAGGTACCGGCCGGGAACTTGCCACAGCTTCCCGGACCGGTCGTGATGGTGATGGAGGGATCCATCAACGTATTGTGAAGCTGGATCCGGTGGGTGTCGGTCCCTTGCACGACACCGCCAGCGTCGTACGTTGTCAGCCTCACGTACCACTGGGCGTCACCCGTGGTGTCCCATTGCGCCAACAGGCTGTTGACATTTTCGTTGAACGGCAGATAGGCGAAACGCATCGTTGCGGGGTTGGCCTTGTGATCGGCGGTGTTGCCGTCCTTGTCCGTCACTTTTAGGTCCGTGACCACGGGCGTCCAGATGACCCCGTCCTTACTCACTTCGACCTTGTAGCTCCAGCCGGGTATGGATACACCCTGGACGGTGACGCGACCGGCGAAGGGGGAGGGTCTGCCATAGGGATCTGGCGCCAGGTTATTGGTGGCGAAGATGGCCGTTGGGGTGGTGAGCCCGGTGACATCATCGACGTGCGCCACGGGAATCCCGCCGAGAATGGCCATCTTCCCCGCGGGTGCGGCGGAAATCGGTCCGATGTTGATCAGCGTCTCTTCGCGATTTCCCCACCTGGGCAGGTAGTTGGGGTTGGCGCAAGGCGCTGGCGTGCTCCAAGAGAGAATGGCGCGGATGCGCACCACCTTCGGCCCCTTCTTGCACGCCTGCCGGTAGGGCTCGAGATCAACCGGAATGCGCACCGCATAGTGGATACCGTCCGGCGGAACCTTGCTGATGTCATAGACCTGCACGTCGGCCGTGCCAAGGCAGGTCTCAAAGTTGCCGTTGCTGTCGAAGTCGGCCCAAAAGGTCACGTACTCGCGGCTACCGTCGGTGCAGGGGCCACCGGAATAGCCGAAGGATTTCTTGACCTTGATCACGCCGACCATCGTGTCCGGAGTGTTCGGATCCAGGCCGATGCATACGAGCTCCTCGTATGAGGTGTCGCCGTCGCTCAAAGGTTGGAGCTGCTCAAGGATGTCCGGGCTGATCGTGACGTCTGCCGGCAGCATGGCAAGCTGCTGGGCGCTGATCGCGGTCTGCCCGGAGGCGAAGGCCATCAACTCCTTGTGGGCGAAACGGTGTAGCGGCACGCTCTTGTCACGGTAGAGTCTGGCCAGCTCGGCCACAGACAGCGGCTTCGCCTTTAGAGGGACCGGAATGGCGAGATCCAAAACCTCCTCGACGGGAATAGGAAGGACGTGCTTGGCGGCGGGGCCGGGGATAGGGAGGGGCAGCGCGCTCACGCCGGCAGGGGCCGGGAGAGTAATCGGTGTGGCCTCGATCGCCTTCAACACCTCCAGTAGCGGCGCGAGGCGCAGTGGTTCGACCAGGATGTTGCTCTCGCGCACATTGCCCCAGACCGGTTTCCAGTCCGGCTGATTGGCCGGGGGCGGATCGTTCCAGGAAAGGATGGCACGGACCTTGACGAGCGGATCGAGCCAACAAAACTTCGCCGACGCATTCGCAGGCAGTGAGACGGCGTATTCGAGGTGGCTTTTGCCGCCTGTGCCCTCCGGGATGTTGTAGGCCTGGAAGCTGGTCATACCCTGGTCCTGCCAGGTGCCGCCGTTATCGAACGACAGATAGAAGCGCACAAACTCGGGCGTTCCGGCGCCGCAAATGTCCGTGCCGTAGCCGGAGGGCTGGTAGACGTAAACGACCGCTTGGAGGTGCCTGCGCTGCGGATGATAACCAAGGCAGGCGAGCTCCTCGTAGTGGGTGCTGCAGCAGATGGGTTTGACGACCTTGAAAGGACTGTCCTCAAGGTTGCCGAAGTAGTTCGGGTTTCCGAGCAGCAATAGCTTGAACGATTCGCGCACCGCTTCGGTCTCGACTGCCTTCACCCGGATGTCGAGCGCGTCAAGCGTAATCGGACCTGCGACGCCGTCCACCGTTAGCCCCTTGCTTTCCTGGAAGCGGGCGACCGCTTCGTGCGTTTTCTGCTCGTAATCTCCATCAACGGGGCCTGGTTCGAATCCCAACTCCGCCAATTTGCTCTGGACCTCTCGGACCAAGTTGCCCTTCGAGCCGATCTTCAGGTACATACTTCGCCTCCTTTCGCTACACGTCGTTGGATTGAGGTTTCCACGTCAAGAAGCCCTTGCCGGATTCAGCGCTGTCGACCTCCACCTGACCGTCCATGCACCGTGCATCGCGATGGACATGCGCTTGCCTCCTTTGAGACTAGGTCACTCACGGGAAGGTGGCCCGCGAGACCTCTTCGGCGTGCGTGCCGCGCGGCGAGCCTTCCGTGCCGCGCCCTGTCACGGCCGCAGGAACGACCGAGCGCGATATGCCGCACCGCACGCCTGTGCGGCCATCACGCGACCAACTCATGCGACGGCGAGCGGCGGACACGACGACGTGCTCGCCCCAACGAGTAAACGGCCATATCCGCCTCGCCGGCGAAGATCCTGCTGCGGTGCGTAATACAAATGGAGAAAATGCGCGCGAATGGTGGCGAGTTTTGGGGATGTGGGTCTGACCTCGACGGGGCTTATAGCCCCTGGCTGCCACCTGCCGCCTGAAGGGTCGATCGATGCCGCGCGCCCCACCGCCAACCGCGGCGGATCGCCCGCCACCCGCCGCGCCCTCCCCCTTGCAGGCTTCGAGCCCGCAACGGAGCGGGCGAGGACCGCCCCAGACGCCATCGTCGCCCATCGGCGAACGCCGGCTGAGAGGGCCGCCCCGGATGCCGTGCCCAAAACCGGGGGCGCTCAAGCGTGTTTTCCGTTCACAATGCACTCCTGTGCTCTCCTTCCCCGACCGCCCGGCCGCGCATCCGAGCCCGCCAAGATGGCGACTGATGGACCCGGCGCGGGCGACGTCCGCGGGCTACGCCTCCAGCACATCGCCGAGCAGCTGACCAGCGGGACGCTGGTAGGTGCCGGCGGCAGTCACAAACACCCAGCGGTGCGGTTTACCGTTCCGCCGGGTCTCAACGAGCCAGGCCTCGCGCCCCGGCGGGCCGTCGTGCACGAAGATGGGCGCGGTGGCGACCTCGCCGGGCTCGAGCGCGCCGGCCACTGCGAGGCGGGCTTGGTCCCCTGACAGCCCGGTGGCTTCCCGTGGGTAGTCTCCGAGTGGGCGCCCCGGCCTTCCGGTACCACCGATGGCAAGCAGGCGTCCGTCGCCGAGCACACGGGCAAACCCGACGACTCGCCCCTCGACGCGGTAGGGCACCAGCCAGTAGCTCGGGCGAGAGCTGATGTCGTGTACCAGCACCGCTTCGTCCCAGACGCCGTCGGGCTGGTTCGCCAACTCACGCACGGCAAGACCCGAGTCCAGTGCCTCGACGGCGGCCTGACGCGCTTGGTCGGCGCTGATCATTTGGTACGCCTCATGCGCAGAGTGCGGCACGGCTGCCCCCCGGAGAGCCTTCGCTCCGCCGACAGGGGTTGGCGACCGTGCCTCTGCTCAGCGGTTGCTCCTAAGTGGGTCATGCTTTCCGCTCCACCCACGTGAGGCCCTAGCTGCAGGCGGTGCTGCGATGGCGCACGGAGATGAAGTTGGTATGGTTGACCGCATCCCAGTTCTCCCAATACACCGCGCCGCCCGCGCAGATGTCGGCATTCCATGGCCAGGGGTCGTAGATCTGCA
>JALOTB010000155.1 GCA_025458165.1 Chromatiaceae bacterium
GACGATGATGCCGATGAAGAGGTTCAGCATGGTGAAGGTCGAGAGCAGGATGAAGGGGATGAAGAACACCCAGGCGTAGGGATAGACCTCCATCACCGGGCGCACTATGCCCATCGACCAGCTCTCGAGCGTCATGACTTGGAACAGGGTGTAGAGCGAGGCCCCGACGCTGCCGAACCAGTCGGGGAACTGGGCGCCGAAAAGCCCGGTGGCCATGACCGCGAACACGTAGTAGAGCACCAGCATCAGCAGGGCGATGGAGGAGATCCCCGGCACGGCCTTGAGCAAGGCCTCCACCACGAACCGAAGCTGCGGGACCATGGAGATCAGGCGCAGCACGCGCAGCACCCGCAGCGCCCGCAGCACCGCCAACGGCCCGCTGGCGGGGATCAGGGCGATCCCGACCACCACGAAGTCAAAGACGTTCCAGCCGCGGCGGAAGAAGGCGAGCCCCTGGGCGTAGAGCTTGAGCGCGATCTCCACCACGAAGACCGCGAGGATCGCCCGGTCGATGGCGATCAGGAGCTCGCCCGCCTGTGCCATCACCGTGGGCGAGGTCTCGAGCCCCAAGGTCACGGCATTGATGAGAATGAGTGCAATAAGGATGCGCTGGATCGGGCGCGACTCGATCCAGACGCCGACGCGTTCGCGGGCATTCATGGCTTCTCTCTGACCTCGGAAAAGGCCACCCAGGGAAACGGGGCGGCGGGGTTGGACGCCGGGCTCCGAGCCTCGGGTCGGCGGCCGGCCGCGACCCGATGCTCGGCTTCGACGCCGCCGAGTATTGGTCCGAAGCGGCGAAAATCAGCGGGCGGGGCGTTGGTGGGTGTTAAAGGCGCAGGTCTCCGCGAGTAAAGCATCGGTCCAAGGCCGAGCGTCAAGATCCTCGACACAGTGCCCATGAACGCGGAGGATGTGCTCGTTCGGCAGGACTCGGCTAGGCCCCGGAATGCCGGCGCCCCAGCACCGTTTCGTCCTGATAGGCTCGACCATTGGTCTACCCGATGAAATGCCCATGTTGCGGAAAGGACGTCGGGCTGTACGAGATGGACCTGGCCTTTGCCCTTCCCGACGCCATTCACGCCTTGCCCGAAGCTCAGCGCGCCGCCCGAGCCACGATTCACTCAGACCTCTGTTCGCTCGACGACCGGCGCTTCTTCATCCGCGGTGTCGTCTACGCACCGGTCCAGCAGTTGGGCACCCTGTTCGGCTGGGGCGTCTGGGCCGAGGTCTCCCGGGAGGTGTTTCTTCGGTACCAGGCGATCTACGACCAGGACGCCTCGGGCGAGCCCCCCGCCGCCGGCGTGCTGGCAAACTGCCCGCCCGGTTACGAGCGCATCGTGCAGCCGCTGGAGATAGCCTTCGGACCGGCGGACCAACGCCCTACGTTCAGGCTGGCCCCGACGGACAGCGACTTCTACCGTGAGCACGTTGGAGGAATGCCGGCGCAAAAGTGGCACAGCATCATCGAGCGTCACTTGGGCTCCACCGACGGCGACACGAAGCCGTCGTGACCGGCGCTATGGGCGTCGAGCAAGCGGCCGTCATCGACTTTATCGGCATCGACACGATGAGCGGCGCCGTTCACCTGACGATCGCCGATGCCCTGGAGTGGGACGCCGCTCGACGTGGTGACGAGCCATGATGAGACGTACGACCAGGCGGCCAGAGCGGGGCTCTTCGACCGCGGCTGGCTGCCGGACGGCAGCCCCGTCTCGTCGCATGACATCAGGGCATCGAACAACCTTGACCGCAACACTTCCGAAGGCGAGTTCTCGTTCGCCCCGGAGACGATGGCGTCGTTCGTGCGGCTGCTCGTGCCCTTCTCCCGTGAGGATGCCGCTGACGCCGACCCCCCAGAGGTGGTGGCTCGACGGGAGGCCGAGGGTTACGTCGCGTATACGCTCACGAACGGGAGCCGTGTTTGGGTATTCTTCCTGAACGGCGCAGACGGGCATGCGTACTACCGTCTTTGGCCGACGAGGAAACACGGCGAGCCGACGGCTGCCCCAGCCGGCTCAGCGAAGGCGCCACCTGGCACCGCCGCACCGCGGCGCTAGTCAGAAATGAGCGAGACCTACGCACTCTCGGAACAGGAGTTTGACGCCGTCTCGCGCCTCAGCGGGCGCGAGCGCTTTGCGCATCTCCTGAAGCGCGTCGCGGATTGGGAAACGGTGTGGGGGCTGAGCGAGGGCAATTCGAGCTTCCCGGTCTGGCCTCATCCTCGCTATGCGGCGGCCTGCGCCGACCGCGAGTGGGCGGGCAACGCTCCCGCAGCGATCGATGTGCACGAGTTCGTTGCCGAGTGGCTGCCGGCGATGGCTTCCGACAACGTCTCGCTGGCGGTGTTTCCGACCCCGGGCCTGCGCGGCGTGATCGTATCGGCTACGGAGTTGGCGGCGGCGCTGCGGCAGGCGTTGGCTCAGTACGAGTGAAACCATGGCCGGCGACCGGCTTACCTCGCAGCCGTCCGGCTGCTCGTGCCTCCGTCGTCGCGTCATTGTTGTCGACAAACTATCCCTGGTGAGTCGTCGAACGGGGGGTACCGGGTATGGAGCAGCGCGTTGAGCCATTGAGTTCTGCTGACCTTGCGGACCTCGAGGCAAAGCGTAACTGGGTCCGTGATCACTATGAGGAGACAGCCCGCCACGAGTACGAGACGCTCGTGGGAAAGCTGCGACTGCTCGACGCGATCCTGCAGAACCGCTGGATCGCACCGGAGGAAACTCTCAAGTTGCAGTGCCTGGGGGTGACCTTCGGCGATGCGCTGTCTCAGCGCCTCGGTTTGGCCTGGGTGGCGGTCGAAGACGACCAGGGCCGTGACCCCGCCCTGGTCGTGGAAGGCCCGTCTATCTTGGTGTTCCCGCTGACCTCGATCTCCAGGCGTGTTGAACGTGGCGAGCAGGTCGACGTGTACGGGTTGTTCGAGAGCGCCTGCCGCACCGTCGAGCGCGTCCGAACAGAACAAGCCGACACGGCACGGGGCCCCTGAGTTCGCCCCGGGGGCATCGGCGCCACCGCGAGCCCGTAGGACCCGGTCGCTGCAACCCCCGCCGTCTACCTCCAGCGAGTTTCGTGAGGTTGTCACGTGAGACGGCGAACACAACGGCCAGATCGCGAACGGCGGAATCCGGGATGACGGACCGCGACACAAGACGATCAAGTCCGAATCGGCTCCAGGGTTCCGGAGCAAGAAACTGGGTGGACCGCGGGTCAAACCAGCCGACGCCGCACGAGGTGGCGATGGATCATCGTCTATCGTCACCGACCGCGACCCCCGTGGACCCGGCAATGTCGGCTACGAAAGCGGACGCTGGGGACCGACGTCTGGCTGACCACTCATGTTAAGGGTTATCAGATGCCTGCCGCCGCGGAACGGAGGTTGGCGGTGGCACCAGCGTTGGGGCACCGACGGGGCGACCGGGTTGCTGCGTGCGGCGGCAGGCATCTGATAACCCTTAACAAAAACAGCCGCCAGCATTCCGAACTATGATGACCGCAACGCGGGCGGGAGCAGTCATGTTGACTCGCGCTTGCTCATTGCGAGGCAACTCCCCAGCACCGAACTCTTGCCCATGTCGGGGAGCCCACCGAGCCACGACCAATCTCCCCCGCCCGCGGACCGCCCGCCTGGGATGATCTGCTCGAACGGCTGCCGGACTGGGACGCCATCCTGCAACCCGCACCCGAGTTCTAGTTCGATCAGCGTATTTCCTGGCAAGCACCGCCACAGGTCCGACACCGCTAGCACGGCGGCGGACGACCCCGGTTGCGCCGATCCATGGCGCCCGGCGGCCGAGCGGCACGCGCCACCCCGCCGCCGGTCGCGCGGGGCTTCCCCTCCCATCCCAAAACCGCCCGACTCAGCCGCAAACCCGCTTGTCCGGTGTCCTGAGCGCGCCTGACATCGGGGCCATATCGGGTCTCGGGTGGTTGAATTTCCTTCCGTTGGCCGCCTTGGAGCGTCTGGTGCACCTGCATCGCGGCCAGGTCCTCGGGAGCTACCGCCTGTTCACGCTGAGCATCCCCGATTCGTCGGTGCGGCGGCTTGACGCCACCGACCTGCCCTTGGAGTGGCGCGCCGATCCGCTCCTCGTGAGCACGGCTCGACTCGGCGATGGCTGGGCCGCCTCCGCTCGATCACTGGCGCTCCTCGTGCCAAGCGTGATCAACCCACGGGAGCACAACCTGCTGGTCTCTCCCGCCCACCCCGACTTTGCCGCCATCGCCGGGGGCGCCGCGAGCGAGCCCGTCGGCTATGATCCGCGCCCTGCGTTGCCTCCAGTCCCACCGAATCTGTTCGGGAAGTAGCGACTCGATCGGAGGCTCGCCCGAGGCTCAAGCGACGTCCCCGGCCGCCGGGTGACGGTGACGGGCTCAGGACCCCACCGCGAGTCCCACGGCTAACATTCCAGCCCGGGACCCTGGGCGCGACCTTGAGCGGGCTCGCCGCGTCGCTGACCAAGCCCGGGGCCGTCGGGGTCTTGGGCGGCGGCGCATTCGCGCGGGTTGTAAAGACCGGCGGCACGCGCCAAGATCCGGCGAGGTCCGTCGTGTATTTGCCGACAGCCTTGCCAAACACACGGGAAATCAGATCCTTGCTGGCCGCCCACGCATCAACCAGGACGGGTGCGCTCGCCTCCAGGGTGCTGGCCCTTCGCCTCCTCGGGCTGATCATCGTCCTGGCAGCCAGCCCCGCCGCCTGGCCGTCGGACCTGCTGATCCCCGCCGAGCGTGCCTGGCTGGCCGCGCACCCGCAGATTCGCCTTGGCGTCGGCGCGGAATGGGCGCCCTGGGTGATTCCGACCCCGGACGGCGGCGTGACCGGGTTCGCGGCGGATCATCTGCGCGTGCTCGGCGACAAGCTCGGCGTCACGATCGGGCTCGAGGCCGGCCCCTGGCACGAGATCGTCGCGGCCGCCGAGGCCCGCCGGCTCGATGGTCTCACCCTGGCGGCGGCGCTCCCCGAGCGGCGTGACCATTTCCTGTTCACCGATGACTTCCACAGCGTCCACCTCTTCCTCTACCTGC
The DNA here is from genome assembly GCA_025458165.1 of Chromatiaceae bacterium. Taxonomy (GTDB): domain Bacteria; phylum Pseudomonadota; class Gammaproteobacteria; order Chromatiales; family Chromatiaceae; genus JALOTB01. Next base: position 5,032 of record JALOTB010000155.1, read on the forward strand.
GCGACGGCGACGCCCTGTCTCAGCCAGGGTCTGAGTCAGGGCCCCAGCCGGGACTCGCGGGTCTCGCCGGCCAGCGCGTCGGCTACCTGCAGGAGGTGCTGCGCGACCGTAAGCTCCTGGCCGCGGAGCCCTCCGTCGAGGCCGTTCCCCTGGCAAGCCTGCCCGCCCTGTCCGACGCCCTGCTCACGGGGACGGTGGACGCCGTGGTCGCCTCCTATGCGTTGGAATACTGGCGCGCCAGCAACGGCGTGCTCGGTTTCGCGCCCCGGCGGATGCTGCCGGAGAGCCCGGCGCGTCTGGGGATCTCGGTACGCAAGGACTGGCCGGAGCTGGTCGGCATCCTGAACAAGGGGCTGGCGGCCATCACCCCGGAGGAGGCGGCGGCGCTCAACCGGCGCTGGTTCGGCCGCGCCGCGCTGCCGACCTCGGAGCCACCGGAGACGGCGCTGAGCGCCGAGGAGCGCGGCTGGATCGCGGCCCATCCCGTGGTTCGGGTCGGCATCGACCCGGCCTGGGCGCCGGTCGAGTTCCGTGACGAGCAGGGGCTGCCCCAGGGCATCTCGGTGGCCTATCTCCAGGCGCTGGAGCGGCAGCTCGGCCTGCGCTTCGAGGTCGTCCAGACGGGCTCCTGGTCCGAGACCCTGGGGCAGCTCGAGGCCGGGACGCTCCACCTGCTGCCCGCGGTCGCCGTTACCCCGGAGCGCCAGGCGCGCTTCCACCTCACGGAGCCCTACGCCGCCTTCCCCGCGGTGATCTTCAGAGCCGCGGATGTCGCCTATCTCGGCGGCATCACGGCCCTGGCGGGCGAGACGGTGGCGGTCATCGCGGAGGAATCCGTGCACGAGTGGCTGCGGGACCAGCACCCGGAGATCCGGCTGCTCCCGGTCGCGGACACCCCCGCGGCGCTGCGCGCCGTGGCGGGGGGCGCGGCCTTCGCCTTCGTCGGCAACCTGGCGACCACCAGCTACTACATCGGCGCCGCCGGCCTCACCCAGATCAAGGTGCTGGGCGAGACCTCCTTCGTCTATCGCCTCGGGATGGCGGTCCCTCGCGACCAGCCCGTGCTGGCCGGCCTGATTCAGAAGGGCCTGGATGCCATCCCCAAGCACAGGCGCGACGCCATCTACCACGACTGGGTGTCGATTCGCTACAGCCACGGGACCGACCTCGGCCTGCTGTGGAGGGTGATCGCCGGGGCCGCCCTCCTGCTCGCAATCAGCGGCTGGTGGACCCTGCGGCTGAACCGCGAGGTCGCGCGGCGCCGTCGCGCCGAGGCGGCCCTGCGCGAGGCCAAGGAGGCCGCCGAGCAGGCCAACCGGGCGAAGAGCGCCTTCCTGGCCAACATCAGCCATGAGCTGCGCACCCCGCTCAGCCTGGTCCTGGGCTTCGCCTCCTTGCTGCAAGGGACGCGGCTTCCGGCCCGCGAGCGCGGCTGGATCGAGGCGATCGGCACCGCCGGCCGGTCCCTGGCGCACCTGATCGAGGACCTTCTGGACCTGTCGCGGATCGAGTCCGGCAGGGTCGAGCTCGATCCGGGTGCCGTGGACCTGCGCGCCCTGCTGCGCGAGCTCGCGGCCCTCTTCGGTGAGCGCGCGACCGAGAAGGGGCTGACGCTTCGGGTGCGCATCGACGACGGCCTCCCCGCGGCTCTGGTGCTCGACGAGGCGCGGGTACGCCAGATCCTGGTGAACCTGGTGGGCAATGCCGTGAAGTTCACCGCGACGGGCGGGGTCGAGCTCGGCGCCGCGGCCGAGGCGGTCGCGACCGGCCGCTGGCGCTTGCGCCTGTCGGTCGCGGACACGGGTCCCGGGATACCGGAGGCCGAGCGGCAGGTCATCTTCGA
>JALOTB010000013.1 GCA_025458165.1 Chromatiaceae bacterium
ACGGCGTCCGCCTTGGGTTTCGCTACGCTTCTCGTCACTCTTCGCGGTTACCTCCTCTCAGGTAACAAGTACATGCCCATGTCGGGCACACTAGGTCGGCCTTCAGGCCGACGACGACCTGGCGGTTTGCCCAGCGCCCCTGTCGGGCTGAAGCCCGACACCCACGTCGGGCAAGCCGTCGCTCGGCGGTGTCGGGCTCGGCTATGGCGCCGTGTCGGGCGGACCTGATGGTTGCGCCTATTCGCGTCCATTTGCGGCTATAACTTAACCCCGAGGACAACAACGAGCGGGGGCTGGCATGAGCACGATCGAGAAAGAGGTCCGCTTCGCCGTCGTCATGTACGGCGGGGTGTCGCTCGCGATCTACATGAACGGGATCGCGCAGGAGCTGCTGACGCTGGTGCGGTCCACGGCACGAGCGGCGGGCGATGAGGGGGCGGGATCGGCGACCGAGGCGATCTACGCCGAGATCGCCCGCGCGCTGGCCGGCGGTCCCGACGGGCTGGGCAGGCCCCAGCCGGTGCGCTTCGTGATCGATATCCTCTCGGGCACCTCGGCCGGGGGCATCAACGCCGTGTGCCTGGCCAAGGCCCTGACGCGGGGCTGCGGGAGCTTGGCCTCGCTGGAGCGAATCTGGTTGGAGGAAGGCGACATCGACCGGCTGCTCAACGACGCCGGCTCCGACCCCGACCGCTACCCGACGGCGGAGCCCAAGACGGCGCTCTTGAACAGCCAGCGCATGTTCGCGCTCCTGCTGCGCGCCTTCCGCGACATGGAGTCGCAGGCGAGCGGCGAGCCCCTGGTCGACGAGCTCGACCTCTATGTCACCGCCACGGATCTTCGCGGGATCAACGTCCCGATCCGCCTGAGCGACGGGCGGGTCGACGAGCGGCTGCACAAGCACGTCTTCCATTTCGACTTCCGCCGGGGCGCCGGGCCGGGCAAGCTCGGCGTGGACGACGACCCCATGCTGGCCTTCGCCTCGCGCTGCACCTCGGCCTTCCCGGCGGCGTTCGAGCCGATGACGCTCAACCACATGCCCGCCTTCCTCAATGAGGGTGAGCGCGCCAGCTTCGCGGATGGCTTCGGGCGCTGGCAGACGGCCTTCTTCCCGCAGTTCCGAAAGTCCGAGACGGACCTCAAGGAGCGGCCATTCGCGGACGGCGGCTACTTGGACAACCGCCCCTTCGGCTACGCGGTGGACACCATCCAGCGCCGCTACGGCACCCGTCCGGTCGAGCGCAAGCTGCTCTTCATCGACCCCTTCCCGGAGACCGCGGCGGCCGAGACCGCATCGGCCAGCGAGATCTCGTTCGTCGACAACATCGCACTCGCGGCCATGGCCCTGCCCCGCTACGAGACCATCCGCGGCGACATTGAGGCGGTGCAGCGGCACAACGCCTGGGTCTATCGGGTCGACTACCTGACGCGCCGGATCGACGGACAGATCGCACAACGCACGCGAGCCCTGCGCGAGCAACGGGGGGCGCAGGAGCGCGCCCTGCCCGACTTCGCGGCGGTCGGCCTCCAAGAGGTCCTCGCGACCTACGGCGACGCCTATGCCGCCTATCACTACGCCAAGCTCTACGCGGTCTCCGACGAGCTGACCAGGGTCATCGCCCGCGCTGCAGGACTCGACGAGCGCTCGGACCTGATCTTCGCCGTGCGCCGGCTGGTCCAGGCCTGGCGCAACGCCAACTACTGCTCGGAGCTGAAGGACGCCCAGGCCAAAGGCGCGGCGACGGAGAACCGCTTCCTGCTCGAGCTCGACCTCGGCTACCGCGCGCGCCGACTGAACTATCTGCGCCAGCTCATCGAGGCCTCGCTGGGGTGGACGCCGGAGCAGGCCGATGTCCCGATCCTGCTCCAGCTGCCAGAGGGGACGCCAAGGGCGCCCGACGAGTCCGAGCGGGCCTGGCTGACCGCGGTCCACACGGCGATCGGACGCGGGCTCGACGCACTGCACCGGCTACGCCAGCGGCTCTGCGCCCTCGGGTCCGACAACCCCTTGGCGCCAGTGGTCCAGCGGCTGATGACGGATTCCGAGGGGCTGCCGGCGGGGCTCGTCGACCTGGTCGACGAGCCGGATCGGGCCGCGGCGGACCGGCGTGCCCAGCGGCTCTTTGCCAGCCACCGAGCGCGCTTCGAGGCCGTCGCCGAGCAGGTGCGTACCGCGATCCGCGAGGGCTGCGCCGACCCCGCGAGCGGTCAGCCGCTGGCCGGGACGGTGGCGGTCAACCACGCGGTGAGCGCGGCGATCGCCGAGGGCGCTCCGGACGACTCGCCGCTGCCCGATCGGCTCAGGGACATCTACCGTTACGGCTATGACCTGCGCGAGTCCCTACGCTACCCGCTCCTCGGCGGCGAGGACGACGGCGAGGGCAGCGAGGTCGGCATCTTCCGGGTGAGTCCGCTCGACGCCAGGAGCCTGTGGGACGAGGCCACTCAGGCGCGCAAGACCAAGCTCGCGGGCGTTGCGCTCGGCGCCTTCGGCGGCTTCCTCGACCGCACCTGGCGCAAGAACGACATCCTCTGGGGTCGGCTCGACGGGGCGGAGCGCATCATCGCCGCGCTGATGCCGGGCGACGCCTGGAAGACCAAGCGCCAGGCGTTCATCGACCGCGCCCACTGCGCGATCCTGCGCGAGTACCTCACGGCCTGGCGCGAGGAGCTGGCGCCCGTGCGCCACCGCGATCCGGCCGCCGCGGGACGCTGGGCGATGCTCGACGAGCTCGTCGGCCTCCTGCCGGCGGATGGTGCGACCGCGCCGCCGGACTGGAAGCGGCGCTTCCGCGAGCTCTACCAGGTCGAGCAGGACCTCGACCGGCGGATGCTGCTGCGGCACGCGGGGCGGACCTCCAGCATCCTGGCCTCGATGCTCGACCGGCTCAAAGGGAGCCATGAGCGCTTCGGCGCCGCCAACGCGCAGGCCGCACGGGTGCTCACCCGGCTCGGCCAGTCGCTGCTCGCGCTGGTCGAGATCAGCATCCCCCAGGGCTGGGCGTCCCTAATCTTCCGCCAATGGCTCAAGGTCCTGGGCGTGGTCGGGGCCTTTCTCACCGCGCTGGCGCTGCTGCTGCCGCCCTTCGCAGAGGCGCGGACCCCGGGGGTGCTGCTGCTCGGTCTGGTGCTGGTCGGCTGGGGCCTGCAGGATCTGGTGACCCGCTTCGCCCGCCGCTGGCGGCCCCCGCGCTGGGTCCGGTGGGGGCTCGGGGCGCTGGTGGCCGTGGTGGTGGCGGCGGCGCTGCTCGCCGCCGCCACGCTGATGTCGAATTTCGACGCCTTCGCCCGGCTCTTCGCCGAGAGCCTGCGGGCGATGCTGGGTAGCTAGCTGACCGGGACACCCAGGCTCTGGTGGATGTACTGGACGACGGCCGGCTGCAAGCCGGTACGCTGGGCGAGGCGCGCGAGGTACTCCCGCTCGGCGGGGGTGTCCACCTCGACCGCGAGCAGCGATGCCGCGTAGACCTCGGCGGCGACCTCGGGGCTCGGGATGTCCGCGACCAGGCCATCCAAATCCAACGGCCGGCCGAGCTCCGCAAGGACCCAGCTCTGGGCCTCGGCGTCCATGCCAGCGTCCTTCAGGCGGCCGACGATGCGCTGCATCTCCTGCTGGTCGATCTCGCCGTCGGCCTTGGCGGCGCTGATCATCCCGCGCAGGACGAGCTGGGCGTTGCGCTCTAGGGTCTGCTGCTCGGCGGGCGTCTCCGGGGCCTTGAGTCCCAGCGGCAGGCCGCCGCCCGAGAAGGCCCCGGCCTTTCCCTGCCCGCCGTTGAGCAATGCCTTGACCGCAACCCCGGCGAGCATGGCGAGCGCCCCACCGCCGATCGCGCCCTTGATCGAGTCGCCCCCGCCGCCGAGCAAGGCACCGGCCAGGGCGCCAAGTCCGCCGGCCTTCGCTGGGTTGCGCGCGGCCTCCCCAAGCCCGCGCTGGACCCCTTGAAGGAGACCTCCCAGCATCCCGCCGGCACCCCCGCCAGCGCCGCCCCCGAGGAGGTCGGCGAGCCCACCCCCGGGCGCACCCGACGCGCCGCCGCGCTGGAGGTCCTCAACCGCGCGGCCCATCCGGTTCTGGCCGGACGGTGCGGCGGCGTTTTGAAGGAAGGCACCGATCAGGTCAGCATAGTTTGGCATCTGGAGTCTCCGGCCGTGGTGTGTGCCGCGATCATCGTGCAAAGCCGGGCAGGCGGCAACGCCGCCCGTAAGGCGGCGGCTAGTCGATTGTCAGCAGCTCGGACCCGGGTGGGAGCCCGCGCACCCAGGGTTCGAGCGCGCGGAGCGACTCCGGGAGCCGTGTCAGGGCGGCCTGCGCCTCGGCCTCGGTGGCGTAGTCGCCAATCACGACCTCGAACCAGGGCTGGCCGCGCAGGCGCCCCCTCAGATAGCGCGCCTCCCCGGCGATGCCCTGGCGCCGGGCAAAGGGGCCGACGCTGCGCTCGCTGCGGAACCCGATCAACTGCACCACGTAGCGCGCCTCGGTCAGGACGCGAGACGGGGCCGCTCCGGGCGTCGTTGGCTCGGCGATGACCGCATCAGGCGCCTGATCGACCTCCGCCGCCTCCAGCACCTGCTCCGGCCCAGCGCCCGGCGGCGCCTCCAACACGGCTGGCACCGCGGGCGCGGGGTCCGCGACCCGGGTCTCCGGGGCGACCGGGTGGCCAAGCTGGGTCTCGACCAGGTCCGCGAGCGCGTCGACCCGATCCGAGGTCTCGGCCTGGCGGCGATCGAGCGTATCCAGCCGCCCCGCCAGGACGGCGGCCGCGTCCGCCGCTTGCCGCTGGAGCAGGACCTGGACCTCGCCAACGGCCGCCCGGATCTCCGCTGTGCTCGGGTCGCCCTGCCGAGCTGCGAGCCGATTGACGTGCTCACGCAGCTCCGTGTAGCTGGCCCGCAGGTCCGCAACATCCGCGCTCGGGCCCGATGCCGGGGGCAAGGACTGGCTCAGGCCGCCGGCCACGGTCTCGGACTCGAGCAACGCGAGCCGCCCCTCGGCCCGCCTCAGCTCGGACTGGGTCCACCACCCTAGGGCGCCGACCAGGGTCAGTCCGAGCAGCACGACGAGTGTCAATCCGACCCCCGCGCGGGCCCTCAGCCGGTGCTGCTGCTGCGCGATCGCAAGGCGCCCGCGCTCGGCCTGCTCCCGGGCCTCGCCACGTGCAGTCTCCAGGGCATTCGCGAGGTCGTCGATTCGCCGCCGCACCATCTCCTGATCGGCGGCAAGCCGGTCTTCCCGGCCGTCCGCTGCAACGGCGCCAAGCATGATCTCGGCCGAGGCCAGGCGACCTTCGAGGCCCATCACCCGATCGGCGACGGCGTGAGCCTCGCGCCTGAGCTGGTCGATGCCCTGGCGCAGCTCATCGATCGCCGGCGCCGGGTCCGCGGGCATCCGCGCGGCCAGCTCGGCCAGCTCGGCCAGATGGGCCTCCAGGGGGGAAGCGACGCCAGCGAGCTGTTGCCGCAGGGCGGAGACCGCGGCGCCGAGACCGCCGAGCTCCCCGTGCAGGGTCTCCAGACGCTCGCGGGCCTCGGCCGCCTCCCGCGCCCGCTGGTCGAACGCCCGGGCCAGGTCGTCGACCCGCGCGCCGAGCCCCGCGTCGGCGCGGTCGGGCTCCGGGCGGGCGACGGCGGGCCCATCCAGCCGCTGGCTGATCCCGTCCACTCGGCGCTGGAGCCGAGCGAGCTCGGCACCGAGCGCGGCCGCGAATTGCGGTCGGATGTTGGTCTTGTCCACCTTGCGCGCCCTAGCTCCCGGAGATGACCGCGGACGGCGGGCTGGCGCTTACCGCGAGCGAGCGGCGCCGGTTGCCCGCGCCTGGCCCGCTCCCGCCAGGGTTCTTCGGTGGATCAAGCAAGGGCTAGACCAGCGCCAGCATTCCCGGCGCCCGCGTTTCCAGCGGGTCGCGCGGGCCTCAACCGGGCCGCATGCCGGCGCCCGCGGTGCTAACCTGACGCCTGCGCCCGACAAGGAGACTGCGGATGATCGAGTGGCTGATCCTGCCGGCACTGGTCCTGATCGTGGTGCTCGCGATCGTCACCGCGAAGCCGAAGACCCCGAGCGAACGAGACGACGACACCGATCGCTGAGCCCCGGCCGTCCGCTGGGGCCCGGCTCAGTCGCCGTGGAACGCCTGCTCGACCTCTTCGGCGGGCGTCTCGGCGTGGTCCCCTTCCGTCTGCACGGATCGCTTGGCGGTCGGGACGAGCCTGGCGACCGGCGTACCGCCGGCCTCGATCTGGATCTCCTCACCCGCCGCGACCTCGGCGAGGAGCGCCTCGAGGTGCTGAGCGGCGTACTCTGAGCTCACGGTCTTCATCGTCAGTCGGCCCTCTGTCGGTGCGAGCCGAACCACCCACGGCGCTCGCACATCCACCATACCCGCGCGCTCGCGACGCACGCAACCAAGATCCCTCCCCCGGGAGCGGATAGAGGCGTTGGCGCTGCCTATTCAAGCCCCGGCGCGAACCTGGCACACTAGCGCCGCTGCACGGGCGCAGCCCCTCACGCCGGCCACCAGCGACCGGAGCCGTCTGCGCTCAACGTCGCCGCTCGTGCGTCGGCCCCTGCCCAATGCGATGCGGGCAGGCGTCCAACCAACCACCGCAGAGGGAGGTCCGCGAGGCCCATGACCGACTCCGTCAAATATCTGCTCGACGAGCAGGCGCTGCCGAAAACCTGGTACAACATCAACGCCGACCTGCCGGAGCCCCTGCCCCCGGTCCTCCACCCCGGCACCAAGCAGCCGATCACGCCCGACGACCTGGCGATGATCTTCCCGCGTGCGGTCATCGAGCAGGAGATGAGCCAGATCCGGGAGATCGAGATCCCCGAGCCAGTGCGTGAGGTCTATCGCCAGTGGCGGCCCTCCCCACTCCATCGCGCCCGGCGCCTGGAAAAGGCCCTCGATACCCCGGCCAAGATCTACTACAAGTACGAAGGGGTCAGCCCCGCCGGCAGCCACAAGCCCAATACCGCGATCCCGCAGGCCTTCTACAACAAGCAGGAGGGCGTCAAGCGCATCACTACGGAGACCGGGGCCGGCCAGTGGGGCTCGGCGCTCGCCTTCTCCGGCGCCTTCTTTGGCCTGGAGATCGTGGTCTACATGGTCAAGGTGAGCTTCCAGCAGAAGCCTTATCGGCGCGCCTTCATGGAGACCTTCGGCGCGACCTGTATCGCCAGCCCCTCCGACACCACCGAATCCGGCCGCGCCATCCTCGAGGGGCGCCCCGACAGCACGGGCAGCCTCGGCATCGCCATCAGCGAGGCGGTGGAGATGGCCGCCCGGCGCGACGACACCAAGTACGCCCTGGGCAGTGTGCTCAATCACGTCCTGCTGCACCAGACGGTGATCGGCCTGGAGGCCCAGCGGCAGATGGAGATGGCCGGCGACTACCCCGACATGGTCATCGGCTGCACCGGTGGCGGGAGCAACTTCGCAGGTATCGCCTTTCCGTTCCTCGGCGAGCGCCTGCGCGAGGGGCGCAAGGTCGACTTCATCGCGGTCGAGCCCTCGGCCTGCCCGACGCTGACCAAGGGCAAGTTCGCCTATGACTTCGGCGACACCGCCCATCTGACCCCGCTGGTCAAGATGTACACCCTGGGCTCAGGGTTCGTGCCGCCGGGCTTCCACGCCGGGGGTCTGCGCTATCACGGCATGGCCCCGCAGATCAGCCACCTGACCCACCTCGGCTACATCGACCCGCGCTCCTACAACCAGCTCGAGTGCTTCGCCGCCGGCGTGCAGTTCGCCAAGGCCGAGGGCATCCTTCCCGCACCGGAGGCCAACCATGCGGTCAAGGCGGCCATCCACGAGGCGGAGAAGTGCCGCGAGTCGGGCGAGGCCAAGACCATCCTGTTTAACCTCTGCGGTCACGGCCACTTCGACATGCAGGCCTACATGGACTACATGGGCGGCAAGCTGAAAGACCTTGAGTACGCCGAGGGTGAGGTCGCCATGGCGCTGGCCGGACTGCCCTCGGTACCCTAAGGTGAGCTGACCCTTGGCCATCCTGGCCAAGGGTCAGCACGGAGCCGGACGGGCCACTCGCCGGCTCCTTAGATTTGGAGTCACTGACGGGCCTGAGAATGGCGGGACTCGGCGAGTCCGCGTGGGCTCTGCGGCGAGGGCCGGCGCAGCGCCGCCGCCGTCCCAGAACAACGATCGCGTCGACCACCACTTGAGGAGTTCCCCATGCAACCCGAGCAACTGAGCCTCGTGCGCACGCCGGACCAAGCGGTCAGGCGTCTACCCATCGCCCTGTTGATCGCCGCGCTGGTCGCGGCGCCCCTAGTGGTTCGGGCGGAGGGCGCCGACGAATCGGAGGCGGCCTCCGTTGAGGCCGTCGCCGCGCTGGAGCAACAGCTCTCGCAGGCCCGTGCCGAGGCGGCCGATCTCGCGCAACGGGTCGAGGCGGCCGAGGCGGCCAAGACCCAGCTCGCGGGCGATCTGGCCGCGGCGCAGGAGGCGCAGGCCAGGCTCCAGGCCGACCTGAGCACGGCTGAGTCCGCCTTGGCCAGGCTCGAGGCGGACCTCGCCGCGGCCAATGAGGCCAATCGCATCGCGCAGTCGGGCAGCGCCGAGCTGGAACGCCGCCTGAATGAGGCGCAGACCGCGCAAGAGGTCGCAGCGAAGCGCCAGGCCGCCATGGAGCAGGAGCTGTCGGGGCTGCGCACCCAGATCACAGCGGCCGAGGCCACGCGAGACGAGGCCCAGGCGAGCCTCGGGGCCCTGCGCGCCCGGCTGACCACGGCCGAGGGCGGGACCCTGACGGCCGAGCAGGCAAAGGCCGACGCCGCGACCGCCGCCGAGGCCCTTGCGGCGGCCCTGCGCCAGGGCTCGGGCAGCAAGCGGACCCAGGCCGTCGGAGCCGCCGAGGACCGGCTGCACCAGGCGCAGGTCCTGGTCGCCCGGGCGACCGGTGCGGGCGGCGTCTACCGCATCCGTCCCCAGGACAGCCTCGCGGCGGTCGCCAAGCGATTCTACGGCGACGGCAAGCTCTGGACGCGGCTCAACCAGGCCAACCGGCACGTGATCGACAACCCAGACCGGCTGATACCCGGGCTGACGCTCGTCATCCCCTGAGCCCCCTGGGGCGGGGCGGCATCTGAATCCGTTGGAACGTCCCTGTGCCGCACGGGCACCTGGAATGCTTCACAAGGTGCCCTTCAGTCGTAGCTGTGCCCTGGGAACCGGTCGGTGCCGATGCGGATGACCAGCACGGCCACCGCAAGGACCAGGATCGCCGCACTGATCATCATCATGCGCTCGTCGGTCATGGTCTTGATGTCGACCGCCAGGACGCGGGTCAGGGCGGTGAGCGCAATGTAGAGCAGGAAGCGCACCGGCAGCCGCTTGGTCTTGAAGTAGATGCCGATCATGGCGCCCAGCTCCAGGTAGATGAAGAGGAGCAGGATCTCTTTGATGGTCGGCTCCCGATGCACAAAGATGTAGATCATCTCCAGCGCTGTCGCCCAGACGATGACCGCCCCGATCACGAAGAGTCCGAGCAGGTGGAAACCGTCCACCAGCAGATTACCGAAGTGCTCCAGGCGCTCGTAATACTTATTCGACGGCATCGGGATCCCCTTCTCGTTGTTTCGTGGGTTGGGTGCGGTCATTGGCAGGGCGCGAAGAAGGCGTTCTGCATCGCGCGCTCACACTCCGCGCCCGTCGCGCTGCGGGCGGCGGGGTCGGCGCTCTCCATGCGCTCCTCGGTCTCCATCTGGAGGAGCTGGCGAGCGGGGTCGCAGGCCGGGCTCGACTGACAACGACCGTCGGCACCGCAGACGCGATCAACCAGCGCGCGGCATTCACTGGCATCGCGCCCCGCGGGCGCACTCCCACAGGCGGGGAAGGCCGGGTTGCCCAGGGCCTCCAGGCACTCGCCGGTCCCAGGGGTCTGCGGATAGGGCCCTGAGCCAAGCGGGGCGCGCCGCTGCTCCTCGCGCTCGATGCGCAGGAGCTGGCGTGCCAGCACGCAGGGCTGCGCCTGGCCGCACTCCTCATTGAAGCCGCACACCTTACGCACGAGCTGCTCACAGTAGCGCTCGCGCATGGCCGGCTCGGCGCCAGGCTCCGCGCGCCAGGCATCGATCATTGACTCGCTGGGGACGGCCTGACCGTCGCGCACGATGACCACCGAGCCGTCCTCGAGACGGTGCGCCCCGTCCCATAGGGGCGCGGCACCACCACCGTAGAGCCGTGTGGCGCGCCGGGTCTCGGGGTCCACCTGAAGCACGCTGCCGTCCGGCAAGGTCCCGGTCCAGGTGCCGGACCCCGCCGATCCGGCGGCGAGCACGAGCACCGCGGCTAGGCAGCCTGCGGTCACTCGACACACCGAATGGGCATTCGCTCTCATGACACCCTCACGCTGATCTCGACACCGAAGAGCATATCAGAGCCCGGGCGGTCCAGGCCCAGCCCCTGGGCGCAGGGCAGGCGGTCAGCGCCGCCAAGTCTGTTGTACGCTCGCCCCTCGCCCCAGCCTGCCGCAGGAGCTGTTCGATGCGTATCGTGCGATTTCTCGACCCCACTGGAGCCATCCGCTACGGAGAGCCGACTGCAGCGGACGGGGCCCGCTGCCTCGCGGGCGATCCCGTTGCGGGCCTCATCCCCACCGGCGAGACCGCCCAGGTATGCCGTCGGCTTGCGCCGATCGTGCCGGTCAACGTCTTCTGCATCGGGCTCAACTACCGCGCCCATGCCGCGGAGACGGGGGCGGCGATCCCGACGAACCCTGTGGTCTTCATGAAGCCCACCACCGCCCTCGCCCATCCCGGCGAGCCGATCCTGCTCCCCGCCGCCTGCACCCAGGGTCCGGAGGTGGACTACGAGGCCGAGCTCGCCGTAGTCATCGGGCGCACGGCGCGGGACGTGCCGGTGGGCCGCGCGCTCGACTTCGTCCTCGGCTATACCTGCGCCAACGACGTCTCGGCCCGGCGCTGGCAGAAGCAGGGTGGCGGCGGGCAATGGGTGCGCGGCAAGGGCTTCGACTCCTTTTGTCCGCTCGGACCCGAGCTGGTCACCGCCGACGAGCTGCCCGACCCGCAGGGGCTCGACATCCGCTGCCTGCTGAACGGTGAGTTGATGCAGCAGGGCAACACCCGCGACATGATCTTCAGCGTCGCGGAGCTGGTCGCCTTCCTGAGCCGTGACACCACCCTGCTGCCCGGGACGCTGATCCTGACCGGGACGCCGCCCGGCGTCGGCTTCGCCCGCACGCCGCCGGTTTTTCTCGCGCCGGGCGACCGGGTGCGCGTGGAGATCGAAGGCATCGGGGTGCTGGAGAACCCGGTGGCCGCCGCCGGCGCCCTCGCTTGAGATCCGGGGCCAGACCCCTAAATTCCCGGGCAGTTAAGGATCCTTCTGGTTCGATTCGAAGGCATCGACTCAGAAGGGGCGGCTCGCCGGCGTGGCGCTGACTCCGGTCTGACGCGCCATCGGTTGCTTACCTGGCAGCATTCACCCGGCGGGGTAAGCGCCTCCACCCAACGACCTCTTATTCCATTTGCGTTCATTCCCGCTCATCTGCGGACGAACGCCCTTCTCAGGATCAAACCCGATGAGCGACCAACCCACCAGGCACATCCCCACCGAGATCAATCTGCACAGCAAGTCGCGGATGCTCTCGATCGCCTTCGACGACGGGGCGAGCTTCGAGCTGCCCTGCGAGTACCTGCGGGTGTTCTCCAAGGCGGCGGAGGTGCGCACCCTGGGTCAGCCGGTGACCGGCAAGGAAGGCGTCAACATCGAGCGCATCGAGCCCCAAGGGCAGTACGCCGTGCGCATTGTCTTCGACGACGGTCACGACACCGGCATCTATTCCTGGGACACCCTCTACGCGCTTGGGGCGAACAAAGAGGCCAACTGGTCGGAGTATCTCAACCGGCTGGAGCGGATCGGCTACCGCCGCCATGAGCCGGACGTTGGCGAGAAACGCGTCAAGCTCCTCTACTTCTCCTGGCTGGTCCCGAAGATGCGCAAAGAGTCCGAGCAGGTCACCCTGCCCAAGGAGGTGGGCGACGTCGAGTCCCTGCTCCTCTGGCTCGGGCGGCGAAAGAAGGGGGCGGCGGTGCTCTTCGAGCCCGGGCGGGTGCGGGTGACGGTGAACAAGCAGTTCACCGAGCCCTTCACCAAGCTGCACGATGGGGACGAGATCGGCGTCGTCCCCACCTCGCCGACCGCGCCCGCGACACCCGAGCTCGTGTAGTCCGCGGGCTCAGGCGACCCGCGTCCAGCCGGCCAGGCGCAGGATCGCGTCGCGATTGGTCCAGGAGGTCGCCAGGGCCGCCGCCCGGTAGGCGTCCAGCCAGCGGGACTCCAGGTGCTCCCTGGGGTTGAGCCGAATGGAGCGGCGGCTCGGCAGGATGATCGCGAACCAGTACTCACGGTTGTAGTACTCGCCAGGTGCGTAGCGCGACCGCCAGGCGGGGCGGATGGTGAAGCGCTCCGTGTGGTGCAGATCGATCAGGTCGCCCTTCGCGACCCTGAGTCCGGTCTCTTCCCTAAGCTCCCGCAGGGCCGCCTCGCGCGGCGACTCCTCCCAGCCCAGGCCCCCAGTCACCGACTGCCAGAAACCCGCCGGTCGGGTGCGCCGGAGCATCAGAAACTCGCCGCTGCGCGTACCGACCGCCACCAGGATGGACTCGGGGCGCTTGTAGGCGTGCGCCCTGGGCTCGGCGCGCACTGGCGCCGGCCCCAGCTCGAAGGGGCTCTCCAGGTCGGTCGTTTCGGGCTCGTCGGCCACGGCAGCTCCCGTTTCGCAGCGGATACCGGTGCGCAAAGCGTACCAACCGGCGCCTTTCAGACCCTGCGTCGCTTCGCGTTCATTTCAGGCCGAATGTCCAGATCTCAGGGCCGCAGGCGAATCCGCAGGGCGAGCTCGTTCAACTGCGCCTCGTCGACCGGCGAGGGGGCGGAGGTGAGCAGGCAGGCGGCGGTCTGGGTCTTGGGGAAGGCCATCACATCGCGGATCGAGGCCGAACCGGTCATCAGCATCACCAGGCGATCGAGGCCGAAGGCGATCCCGCCGTGCGGCGGGCAGCCGAGCTTGAGCGCCCGCAGCAGGAAGCCGAAGCGGTCCTCGGCCTGCTCGTCGCTGATCTTCAGAAGCTGGAAGATCCGCCGCTGCACGGACTCGCGGTGGATACGGATGGAGCCGCCGCCGATCTCGGTGCCGTTCAGCACCATGTCGTAGGCGCGCGAGGTGCAGGCCCGCGGGTCCGTCTCCAGGAGGTCGAGCTGATCCTCCTTGGGTGCAGTGAAGGGGTGATGCAGGGCGACCCAGCGGCCGGTGTGCTCATCGCGCTCGAACATCGGGAAGTCGACCACCCAGAGCGGGCGCCAGCCGGTCTCCATCAGCCCGCGGTCCTGACCGAGCCGCACCCGCAGAGCGCCGAGCGATTCGTTGACCACCGTCGCCTTGTCGGCGCCGAAGAAGATCAGGTCCCCGTCCTGGCCCCCGGTGCGGCTCATGATCCCGTCGACCGCGGCGTCGGGCAGGAACTTCAGGATCGGCGACTGCAGGCCCTCACGGCCCTTGGCGCCCCACTCGTTCACCTTGATGTAGGCGAGCCCGCGCGCCCCGTAGATGCCGACGAACTTGGCGTAGTCGTCGATCTCCTTGCGGCTGAGCTCCCCGCCCAGCGGCAGGCGCAGCGCCGCGACCCGCCCCTCGGGGTCGTTGGCCGCCCCGGAGAAGACCTTGAAGTCGACCTCGCGCATCAGGTCGCCGACGTCGATGAGCTCCAGCGCAAAGCGCAGGTCCGGGCGGTCGGAGCCGAAACGGCGGATCGCCTCCGCATAGGTCATGCGCGGGAAGGGGTCGGGCAGCTCGACGGAAAGGACCTCGCGGAACAGCCCGCGGATCATCGCCTCCATGAGCCCCATGAGGTCGTCCTCGCTCATGAAGGAGACCTCGATGTCGAGCTGGGTGAACTCGGGCTGTCGGTCGGCGCGCAGGTCCTCGTCGCGGAAGCAGCGGGCGATCTGGTAGTAGCGGTCCATCCCCGACATCATCAGGAGCTGCTTGAAGAGCTGCGGGGACTGCGGGAGGGCGAAGAACTCGCCCGGATGGGTGCGGCTCGGGACCAGATAGTCGCGAGCCCCCTCGGGGGTAGACTTGGTCAGGATCGGGGTCTCGATGTCGAGGAAGCCGTGCGCGTCCAGGTAGGTGCGCAGCGCACGCGTGACCCGGCCGCGGGTACGCAGGCGCTCCTGCATCTCCGGGCGGCGCAGATCCAGGTATCGGTAGCGCAGGCGCACCTCCTCGGAGGCATCCTGGGCATGGGCGTCGAGCTGGAACGGCGGGGTCTCAGAGGCGTTGAGGATCTCCAGCCCGAGCCCGAGGGCCTCCACCTGCCCGGTCGGCATGTCCGGGTTCTCGGTGCCCGCTGGGCGGGGGCGCACCCGGCCGCGGACCTGGAGGACGAACTCGCTGCGCACCTGCTCGGCGAGGCGGAAGACCTCCGGGGTATCGGGGTCGAAGACCACCTGGACCAGCCCGTCGCGGTCGCGCAGGTCGATGAAGATCACCCCGCCGTGATCGCGCCGCCGGTGGGCCCAGCCGCAGAGGACGACCTCCGCGCCGATGTCCCCGCTCCGCAATGCCCCGCAATAGTGAGTGCGCATGCTCCCCCTGCCCCGCTGGTAACTGCCATCTCCCAAGTCGGTCGGCCCGCCTGGGAAAAGTGAGGAAACATAAAGGGCGGGGAGCGTCCGCGCAAGGTCGCTAGACAACGCCCCCGCTATCGCCGGGCGATGGCTGAAGCTCAGACTAGATCCCCAGATCGCGGCGCACCCGGTCGAGGGCGAGCTCGGCCTCCCAGCGGTCATCACGCGCGCGGTCGCGCTCCCGCTCTAGGCTGCGGATGTCGGCATGCAGCTCGCCGCGCCGCTTGCCACTGAGCTTCTTGTTCGTGAGCAGCTCCCGCTCACGCCAATCGATCTCGCCGTCGGTAAACTCGGTTTGGTAGCGGGCATCCCCAACCCGGCGCGCCGCGCGGTAGAGGCGCTCGAATTCCGGATCATCGCAGACGCCCTCGTAGCCATGGCGGGCGAGCCCTCGCTCCAGGGCATTCGGCAACTGGCAGTAGTCGCGCAGCCCAATCGCCCGCGCGGCCTCCCAGGCCGAGGCGTCGGGGACGACGTTCACCCGCGCGCAGGACTCCCGATGTCGGACGATCCGGCTCGGGCCAAAGCCGGACCGGCCATCCTCAATCCCGAGCTGATGCCAGTCCATGGTGGCGCAGCGCTCGGGCGGGATGGTCGCGCAGCCCGTGGCGCCAGCGACAGCGAGCGCAACGAGCGCCGCAAGCAGGCCGTTAGTTGGTGCCTTTGTTCGCATGAAAGGGGGCGCTGAACGGGCCGGCACCTGGGCCAGGTGCCGGCGCGCGTCTAATGGGCCGCCAATGCGATCGACCCTCTTCCTAGCGGGAGATGGCGCAGTCCGAGCCGTCGATCTGGTAGGCCTCGGTCATGATGCTGGTGCTGACACCGCCGGCATCCTGGGTCATCTTCTGGACGGTCAGGGTCGCGGACTGGCCATCGATGACAAGGACGCCGTGCTCCTTGATATCCGCCGCGAAGTCCTCGGCGCTCTGGGACATCGCCTGCATCATGCCCGAGATCATGTTCTGCTCATCGGCGGGCATCGCCTTCCACTCGGCCTGCATCTCGGGCGTGCTGAGGGCAAGCGCCTCATCCATCTTGCCTGCGTTGACTAGGCCCATGTGCTTCACCGAGACCTTGCCGCAGGGGTGATCGAGGATGGCCCCTCCTTTGATCTCAGTCGCCTGGGCGACCGGCATCAGGCCGACCTGTAGGGCGAGCACCGCGGCCACGCTCGTCGCAAAAACAGACAGTTGACGGTGGAGCATAGGTTCAGATCCTTTTGGTTGGCTGTGGGAAGCCGCAGGATACTAAGCGAAATCAGAGCGTTTCGCTAGGTCACTCCGGAGCGTCCGCCCCGACAGCCGGTGGTCTCTGACCCTATCCATGGTCACTGCTGCCGCAGACTGTACTGGATGGTCGTCTTGTTGCCCTGGGCCGGCGCCACGGCGACATACACAGTCAGCTCGTGGCCGTCGCGCGTGAGCGTCAGATGGCGCATCGCCTTGGTCTGCGCCGTCAGTCCGCCCTGCCACCCGGACTCCTTGAGACGGGCGGCCGTCTGCTCGGCCACCTTGGGAACGGCATCCGGCGTGACATAGATCGCCATGGAATCCTGCTCGAACAGCACCTCGCTGTTCGGATAACGCGGGAGGGCGGACACCGTCATCGTCCCGTGCGGCACGAGGCTGACGGTCACCCTTGGTGCCGTTCGCCCGGTCTCGCGCGACAGGGTCAGGGTCATACGCTCCGACCCGCGCTTGAGCTGCATTACCGCATACCCTTGGTCGTCGCCGTGCCGGTCCGCCGGCTCCCACCCGGCGGCTGGGAGGATCTCCAGGTAAAAGGCTAGGATCTCCGCGACTGGCGCGTCCGAGTAGTAGGAGACGCCGGAGCCGGTGCCCGACAGCTTGCCGACCAGCCGGATCTTGGGGAGGGCGTCGTACTCGTTGTCCGGCGCAGTCGCGATCGTCACACGGGCATCGGACCGGGCCGCCTCCACCGGTGCGCTCGGATCATTGGCCCCCTGCGCCCGCAGCAGATCGGCCATCTCCTCCAGGCGGAGATCCACGGCATAGGCCAAGGGGGTGCGCCCGGCCGGATCGGGCCGGTTCACGTCGGCCCCGGCCTTAATCAGGGCGTCGAGCGATTCCAATGAGCCGGGAGCCATCGCCGTGTCGGCGCCGCGGTCGAGCGCGGCGAAGAGCACCGATCGGCCGCTCGCGTTCGTGGCGTTCGGATCGGCCCCGGCTTCGAGCAGGAGCTGGACCATCGCGAGGTCGCCTAGGGCCTGGATCAGCGGGATCCGACCCTCGGGCGTCGCGCGGTTGGGGTCGGCCCCGGCGGCAAGCAAGGCAGCCGCCAATCGGCCCTCCCCCTGCATCACGGCAAAAACCAGGGGGGTCAGGAACCGGTCCCCCGCGTTCAGATCGACGCCATGCGCCCCGAGCAATGCGATGATCTCCAGGGTGTCCTCCGAGAAGCTCACGCCCTGGGCGGCCACCAAGGCGGGCGACCGCTCGTGCGGGTCGGCGGCGTTGAAATCCGCCCCGGCCTTGAGCAGGACCTGGACGATCTCCGCCCTCCCCGTCTCGACGGCGAGTCGGCCCAGGCCCTGGCCGTCCCCCGCCCGCAGCCCGAGGTCAGGTTTCGCCGCAAGCAATGCCTCAACGACCGCCCCGTGACCGAGGGATACCGCGTACATCAGGGGCGTGAATCCGGCGCCATCGGCGAGGTTGGGATTGGCCCCGGCCGCGAGCAGGGCCGCGACCGTCTCGGCGTCGCCCATCTGCGCCGCCCAACCGAGTAGGCTTCGGCCGTCCCTCTCGAAGTCTGGGTTCGCACCCTGTTCGAGCAAGCGGCGGACCTCCTGGGCGTTCATCGCGGCCACCGAGCGTGACAATCGTTGATCGAGGTCAGCCGCCCCCGCGAAGGCTGGAGCGCAGAGGCATGCCAGGCCGATGCCCAGGGCCAGGATGAGCGAGCGCATGATGATCTCCGGGGCTGTTGGATAGTCCGGACCCAATGATGCCCACGCCTGATCAGCAGTGTCGAGTGACCTTTCGCATCCAGCGCTCACGCGAGTCGCTCGGCGAGGGATGGAGGCCGACCGGCGGACTGCGTCCAATGCTGAGTGCCCTGGTGCGCGCTACGGCGAACGAGGAGCGCCAAAGCACATGCGGGCCGTCTGGATGTCCACCGAGTCACCGCGGACTGCCAGCATTCGCCGGCCAGTGCGTTGTACCGAGCAGCCGTGGCCGCATTTCCCCGGAAACTGGCAATCCGGCCGCGATATGAGGAGACCCCATGATCTTTCGTCAACTCTTCGAGCCCATCTCCAGCACCTACACCTACCTGCTCGGCTGCCCGGAGACGGGCCAGGCGGTGCTGATCGACCCGGTGCTGCCGACCTGGCAGCGGGACCTGGAGGAGGTCAAGCGCCTTGGGCTCAAGCTCGCCTACACGCTCGACACCCACATCCACGCCGACCACATCACCTCGGCGCGCAAGCTCAAGCAGGAGGCCGGCAGCCGCATCGCGCACCCGGCCGTCGACGATCTTCCCTGCACCGACCAGCCACTGCGCGAGGGGGTGCCACTGGTGGTCGGCAGCCTGCGCATCGACCCGCTGTTCACGCCGGGGCACACCGACGGCCACCACGCCTACCGGCTCGGCGAGCGCCTGTTCACCGGAGACGCGCTGCTGATCGACGCCTGCGGCCGCACCGACTTCCAGAATGGCGACGCCCAGGCACTCTACCAGAGCGTGCGGGGCAAGCTCTTCGCCCTCCCGGACGAGACCCTCGTCTACCCGGCCCATGACTACGAGGGGCGGCGGATCTCGAGCGTCGGCCAGGAGAAGACCCGCAATCCGCGACTCGGCGGCGACCGGACCTTGGAGGACTTCGTCAAGCTGATGGGCGAGCTCAACCTCGCCTACCCCAAGTTCATCGACTACGCGGTGCCGGGTAACCGGGAGTGCGGCGTCTGCCCGCCCGGGGTACCGGACCACCTGCAACAGTACTGCGACCAGATCGGCGAGAGCCGCCAGGGGTGACCGACCAGCCTGCCCCCGGCGCCACCCGCACCGGGGGCCAGGCCCATCCCGAGGTTCAACGTGATCCAAGGCCCGGCTCCGGCCCCAGGCCTCTGTGTCGGTCACCCAGTCGTCCCGAGCGCATGTGCTCGGCTTTGCCCCCGAGCGCGCGGCTGGCATGATGCGGGGTTGCGGCAGACCCGCCGCTGCTGTCCCGACTCGCCGAGCCCATGCCCGAGCCTGACGACTGCATCCGCCTGCGCGGGGTGCGCCAGAACAACCTGAAGGACCTCGACCTCGACCTGCCGCTCAACCGGCTGATCGTGGTCACCGGGGTCTCGGGCTCGGGCAAGTCCTCGCTCGCCTTCGACACCGTCTACGCCGAGGGTCAGCGCCGCTACGTCGAGACCTTCTCGCCCTACGCCCGCCAGTTCCTCGACCGCATGGACCGCCCGGCGGCAGACCGCATCGAGGGGATACCGCCGGCAATCGCGATCGACCAAACCAACCCGGTGCGCACCTCCCGCTCGACGGTCGGCACCATGACGGAGCTCAACGACCACCTGAAGCTCCTCTTCGCCCGTGCCGCCGACCTCTTCTGCCGCGGCTGCGGGCGGCCGGTGCGCCGCGACACCCCGGAGAGCGTCTGGGCCGAGCTCAGCGAGCGCCTAGGTGCAGCCGAGGGCCCGGTCCTAGTCTGCTTCCGCGTGCCCGTCCCCAAGGGATTCACCGCGGAGGAGATCCGCCAGCTCCTCGCCCAGCAGGGGTATGTCCGTATCCTGCGCGCGGACGAGGCCGCCCTGGAGGTGATCCAGGATCGCTTGCGTCTGACCCCGGAGAACCGCGGGCGCGGCGTCGAGGCGGTCGAATCCGCGCTCGCCCGCGGCCACGGCCGCGCCAGCATCTACCCCCTGGGCGCGGACCGCGAGCCCGGCGCCCCGCTGCGCTTCTCGACCGATCTGCACTGCCCCGATTGCGACGTCGGCTACCGCGACCCCCTCCCCAACCTCTTCTCGTTCAACTCGCCGATCGGGGCCTGCGAGACCTGTCGCGGCTTCGGCCGCACCATCGGCATCGACTGGGACCTGGTGGTCCCGGACCCGGGCAAGACCCTGCTCGAAGGGGCGATCAAGCCGTTCCAGTCCGACAGCTACTCGGAGAGCCAAGAGGACCTGATGGGCTTCGCCTACCGCCGCGGCGTCCCCACCGACGTCCCCTGGCGCGAGCTCACCGAGGACGACCGCCGCTGGGTCCTGGAGGGCGAGGGAGAGTGGGAGCAAGGGGTCTGGTACGGGGTGCGCCGCTTCTTCGAGTGGCTGGAGGGGCGCGCCTACAAGATGCACGTGCGGGTGCTGCTGTCGCGCTACCGGGCCTACGACCTCTGCGCCGCCTGCAACGGAGCCAGGCTCAAGGACGAGGCACTCGACTGGCGCCTGGGTACCGGGGCGGAGGCCGACGCGGTCCTGTCCCCAGCGGAGCGCTTCCGCCACGCCCGCACGGCGATGGACGAGGCGACCTGGGCGGCGCTCCCGGGGCTCAACCTGCACGACCTGATTCGCCTGCCGATCGCGCGCTGCCGCGCCTTCTTCGAGACCTTGAGCCTCTCCGGCGGGCTCGGCCAGGCGATGGACCTGCTGCTCGCCGAGGTCCGCGGGCGCCTGCGCTATCTCTGCGAGGTCGGCCTCGGCTATCTCACCCTCGACCGCCAGTCCCGCACCCTCTCGGGCGGGGAGGTGCAGCGGATCAACCTCACCACGGCGCTCGGCACCTCGCTGGTCAACACGCTGTTCGTGCTCGACGAGCCGAGCATCGGGCTGCACCCGCGCGACATGGACCGTGTGGTGTCGGTCCTGCGCCGGCTGCGCGACCAGGGCAACTCGCTCCTCGTCGTCGAGCACGACCCGCAGGTCATGCTCGCCGCCGACCAGGTCCTCGACATCGGCCCTGGGCCGGGGGAGCACGGCGGGCGGGTGGTCTTCCAAGGGACCCCCGCGGAGCTGGTCGCCTACCCCGGCTCGCTCACCGGGGACTACCTCGCCGGGCGGCGGCTGGTCGATGAGCCGCGGGCCCCGCTCCCGCCCGCCGAGGGTGAGCCCCGGCTCTGGGTGTGCGGGGCGAGCGCCCACAACCTCAAGGGCGTGGACATCGGCATCCCGCTCAAGCGCCTGGTGGTGGTCACCGGGGTCTCGGGCTCGGGCAAGTCGACCCTGGTCCAGGACGTCCTCTACAACGCGCTGGCCAAGCTCAGGGGGCGGCCGGAGGGGACCCCGGGCGAGCACCGCGCGATCGAGGGGTCGGAGCTGATCGACGAGGTGCTCCTGCTCGACCAGGCCCCCATCGGCCGCACGTCCCGCTCCAACCCGGCGAGCTACGTCGGGGCCTTCGACCCCATCCGCCGCCTCTTCGCGGCCGAACCCCTGGCACGCGAGCGCGGCTACACCGCCGGCACCTTCAGCTTCAACTCGGGCAACGGGCGCTGCCCGACCTGCGGGGGCTCGGGCTTCGAGCACGTAGAGATGCAGTTCCTGGCCGACGTCTATCTGCGCTGCCCCGACTGCGACGGCCGCCGTTACCGCGCCCCGGTGCTGGAGGTGCGGGTCTTCCCGCAGTCCGCGGGCCCCGGGCTCTCGATCGCCGACGTCCTCGGGCTCACGGTGACCGAGGCCCTGGCCTGCTTCGCCGACCAGCCCCAGGTCCGCAGCGCCCTGGCCCCGTTACAGGCCGTCGGCCTCGGCTACCTGCGCCTTGGACAGCCGGTGCCGACCCTCTCCGGCGGTGAGGCCCAGCGCCTCAAGCTCGCCGGGCATCTGGCCCAGGCCCGCTCGCGTGCACGCACCGCCCGGGGCCACCTGTTCCTGCTCGACGAGCCGACCACCGGGCTGCACTTCGACGACATCGCGACCCTGCTCCGGGCCCTCCGCCGGCTGATCCAGGAGGGACACTCCCTGCTGGTGATCGAGCACAACCTGGAGGTGATCCGCGCCGCGGACTGGGTGATCGACCTCGGGCCCGAGGGCGGCGAAGAAGGCGGCGAGCTCGTCTGCGCCGGTACCCCGGCCGAGGTCGCCAGCCACCCGAGCAGCCATACCGGGACAGCGCTGCGCGACTATGCCGCTGGGCTCGCGGGTGTCGCCGAGCGCATGGCGGCCTACACGGAGGTCCCCGCCGCCAGCCACACGCCATCCGAGATCCGGGTCGTCCGCGCCCGCGAGCACAACCTGAAGGACCTGACCCTTGCGGTCCCGCGCGACCGCTTCACCGTCATCACCGGGGTCTCGGGGAGCGGCAAGAGCACGCTGGCCTTCGACATCCTCTTCGCCGAGGGGCAGCGCCGTTATCTGGAGTCGCTCAACGCCTATGCGCGCCAGTTCGTCCAGCCCGCAGGCCGCGCCGACGTTGACGCCATCTTCGGCATCCCGCCGACCGTCGCCATCGAGCAGCGCACCAGCCGCGGCGGGCACCGCAGCACGGTCGGGACGCTCACCGAGATCCACCACTTCCTGCGCCTGCTATTCGTCAAGCTCGGGGTCCAGCACTGCCCCGACTGCCGGCTGCCGATTCGCCCCCAGACCCGCGAGGCGATCGCCGAGCGGGTCCGGTCCGACTTCGCCGGCCGCCATGTCGCAGTCAT
Organism: Chromatiaceae bacterium; assembly: GCA_025458165.1. Classification (GTDB taxonomy): domain Bacteria; phylum Pseudomonadota; class Gammaproteobacteria; order Chromatiales; family Chromatiaceae; genus JALOTB01. The sequence continues at coordinate 22,273 of JALOTB010000013.1, forward strand.
GGCCCCCTTGGTCGTCGCTCGCAAAGGTATCTACACCGAGCTCGCCAACTGGGCAGGACGCAAGGGGTACTACGTCCTGCGGGTCGACGGGGAGCCAGCCACCACCGACCACTGGCCGCGGCTCGACCGCTTTCGCGAGCACTCGATCGACCTCCCGCTCGGGGAGCTCGACGTCCGACCGGACACCGAGGCGGAGCTGAGGGCGCTGCTCAACCTCGCCCTCGACCACGGCAAGGGCCTGGTGCGGGTAGTCGAGGTCGTCAACGGCAACTGGGGCGCGGAGACACCCTATTCCACCCAGCGGAGCTGCCCCGGCTGCGGCCGCGGCTTCCCCGAGCCCGACCCCAGGCTGTTCTCCTACAACTCCCGCCACGGCTGGTGCCCGACCTGCACCGGGGCGGGGGTGGTCCTGCCCGGACTAGATGCAGAGCAGACCGGCGAAGAGGAGCGTTGGATCGACGGCGACGCCGAGGCGGCCGAGCCCTGCCCGGCCTGCGCGGGCCGACGCCTGCGCCCCGAGGCCTTGGCGGTCGAGCTCGACGGGCGCTCGATCGCCGACTACGCGGCACTCGCCGTGAGCCAGGCGCGCGAGGTCTTCGCCCGCCTCCGGCTCGATCCGCGTGAGACCGAGATCGCCCGCGACCCCCTCGCCGAGGTGCGCGGGCGGCTCCAGTTCCTGGACGAGGTCGGCCTGGGCTATCTCTGTCTCGACCGCGGCGCGCCCAGCCTCTCCGGCGGCGAGGCCCAGCGCATTCGCCTGGCGGCCCAGCTCGGCTCGAACCTGCGCGGGGTCTGTTACATCCTCGACGAGCCGACCATCGGGCTGCACCCGCGCGACAACCTGCGCCTGCTCGACACCCTGGAGCGGCTGGAGCACAAGGGCAACACCATCCTGGTGGTCGAGCACGACGAGGAGAGCATCCGCCGGGCCGGTCACGTGATCGACCTCGGGCCCGGGGCCGGCGTGCACGGCGGGGAGGTGGTCGCGGAGGGAACCGCGGCCGACCTGATCGCCAACCCGGCCTCGGTCACCGGCCGCTATCTCGGGCGGCGGCGCGCCCGCTCCCGCCCGGTGCGCGGCACCGCCGGAAGCTGTGCCTGGCTGCAGGTCCAGGGGGCGAACCGCAACAACCTGCGGGGACTGACCCTGCGGCTACCCCTCGGCCGGCTGGTCTGCGTCACCGGGGTCTCGGGCTCGGGCAAGTCGACCCTGGTGCGCGAGGTCCTGGTCGGCAGCCTGCATAATCTCCTCGCCGGAGAGCGCCCGCGGGGCCGGGCGCGGCGCGCCCAGCTCGTCGGCTGCGAGGGCCTGACCGGCTGGCAGGGCCTGAGCCGCGTGCTGGAGGTCGATCAGACCCCCATCGGCAAGACCCCGCGCTCTTGCCCAGCGACCTACGTTGGGATCTGGGACCGTATCCGGCGCCTCTTCGCCGCCGCCCCCGAGGCACGCATGCTGGGCTGGGGACCGGGCCGGTTCTCCTTCAACACCTCGGGCGGGCGCTGCGAGGCCTGCGAGGGCCAGGGGGTGCAGCGCCTGGAGATGAGCTTCCTGCCCGACGTCCGGCTGACCTGCGAGGTCTGCGGCGGGAGTCGGTTCAACGCCGAGACTCGCGAGGTGCGCTACCGCGGGCTCGACATCGGTCAGGTGCTGGCGCTCGGGGTCGACGAAGCGGTCGAGGTCTTCGCCGCCCACCCCCAGGTCCATCACGCCCTGACCCTGCTGCAGGAGGTCGGCCTCGGCTATCTCAGCCTTGGCCAGGCGAGCCCGACCCTCTCGGGGGGCGAGGCCCAGCGCATCAAGCTGGTCACCGAGCTCACCAAGGCGGCACCGGCCGCGGCGGGCGCGCCGATCAAGCCGACCCTCTACGTCCTCGACGAGCCCACCGTAGGGCTCCACATGGCCGACGTCGAACGCCTGGTCGGGGTGCTCCACCGGCTGGTCGATGCCGGCCACAGCCTGGTCGTCATCGAGCACAACCTGGACCTGATCGCCGAGGCCGACTGGATCATCGACCTCGGCCCCGAGGGGGGCGCGGCGGGTGGACGGCTGGTCGCCGAAGGTCCGCCCTCGGCGGTTACGGCAATCCCCGAGTCCCACACCGGCGAGGCGCTGCGGCGGCACCTGGTGGGCTAGACCGCTTTGACCCCGGCTGCCGAGCCGAGGCAGGACGCGTGGGCATCACAGCGCGCCCGGTCACCAGGGGACGCGCACAATCTCTTCCTTGAAAATCCCAAACCGAACTTCCGATCTTCAAGCCTCACTGTGTCGCTACTGAGACACGAGGGGCTCGGGCGGCGGTAGCTGGCGGGCCGAAGCCCGCCCTAGCGTCGGGGCACGGAGCGCTCGACCGCCGCGATCAGGTCCTGGATGTGCCGGTTGTTCGCCGCGAGATCGCCCTTGCCGACCCGGGAGGCGGAACGGGCATGGAGCCAAGTGCCGCCCTCGCCCGCCTCGAGCCGCACGCGGACGTCATCGCGGAAACGAAACAGCTTGGAGACGACCACGGCCTGCAGCTCGCCGTCCTCGGTCTCACGGACCTCGTCCCAGCCGAGCCCGCTGACGGCGGCCTGAAGGGCGGTCCGCGCCGTATCGAGGTCGGCCCGGATCACCGGCGAGCGCAACTCCGGGAAGCGATGATCGGGCTGGGTCTCGGCGACGTTGGTAGTCAGATAGGTCCGCAGGCGCTCCAGCGGCCCGGGGGCGGCCAGGAGTGGCGGGCGGTTGAGCGCCAGCCCGCCCACGATCAGGACCAAGGGGAGCGCCAACGTCAACAGCAGCCATTTCATGCCTGTTTCACCTCAGTCGGTCATGACCGATGCGGTTCGCAAAGCTCACCGCATCCTACGACCGCGCCACAGATCGCAGCAGGTAGGATGCGGTGACAAAGGAACCGCATCATCGGCGCTCGCGGCCGCCACCAAACCATCGGCGGATCGCGCAGCAGCGACCGGCGGCGCCGTTGGGACCGCGAGGTCTCCGATCGATGCGGTTCGCAGGCTCACCGCATCCTACGACCGCGCCACAGATTGCAGCAGGTAGGATGCGGTGACGCAGGAACCGCATCATTCCCCAAATAGACGCTCCCCCTCCTCGATCGATTCGACCGGCTCTTCGTCCCAGTCCGGCGGATAGAAGCCGCGCCGTACGTACGCATGGAAGCTGGAATACGGCCAGTCGGCGACGCGCTGGGTCCAGCCGTGCTTGACGGGGTTCCAGTGGATGTAGTCAATGTGGCGCTGGTAATCCCGGTCGTCGCGATTCAGGTGCTCCCAGAACCGCCTTTGCCAGATCCCCCGCTCGCCGCGTTTTCGGCGGCTATCGGATATCCGTTCTCTCCGAGCGAGGTCCCGCGAGAATTCCGCCTTGATCAGGCCCCATCGGGTTGCATGGTCCCCGTCGTCGTCGGGAAGGGTCCACAGGCAGTGCAGGTGATCGGGCAGAACGACAATGGCGTCGATCGCGAAGGGATGTGCCGTCTTGACCTTGCGGATGGCGCCGCGTAGGCCATCGATCTGGTCCACCAACAGGCGACTGCCACGGCGTTGGGCAAGATTCACCGTGAAGAACCAGGTCGCGCCGGGAGTCTTCAGCCTTCGGTAGTCCGTCATTTCCTTGGCGATCGCCGGCCGACCCCAATGAACCAGACCGCACCCAAAGGATACCGCCGTGTAGGATGCGGTGACGAAGGAACCGCATCATTTCAAGACGATGCAGTTCACCCGCGGACCCGATCGATGCGGTTCGCAAAGCTCACCGTATCCTACCCGACTACCCGACGCGACCCAACCGGTAGGATGCGGTGACGGAGGAACCGCATCGTCGGCGACCGCGGCACAGATCGCAGGTCTCCGATCGATGCGGTTCGCAAGCTCACCACATCCTACGCGGGCTAATCCCCTGAGCTCGGCACTACATTCGCCCCGATGACCCTTTGGCCCCCGATGGAGCCGAAGCTATCGGCAAACGCGTTGGCCTGTTCGTCGCTGATCCCCACGTTGTAGGTGATGATCACATTACCGACGACGGCGTCGACGCTGCCGCCAAGTGTAATACCGTCATTGAAGAGCAACGTATCTCCGCCGATTGTAAGCTCACGGCCGATCTGGCCGACATCGAGGGTAACGCTGAGACTCTTGTTCTGAATGATGTCGAAATCCCGCCCAACCCTTTCGACTGCCAGGTTAAGGGATAGGGATTCATTCGAGCGAATAGTGACATCACTCCCCACCTCGCCCAGACGCACCGCCAAGGACGGAAGGCCGCGGATGCTAGTGATGGAAAGGCTGCCGGTGACCTTCAGGCCGTTGGAGACGCTCAGGCTCGCCGACCCGGTCAAACCCGACAGGCGGAGATTTCTCACAGAGGTGAGACTCGGCGCATTCAGGCTCGCGATTCCCGTCAGCTCGAGGTCGCCGGCGATTTGGGTCAGGTTGGGCAGGTCGACGGACGCCAAGGACCCAGTCGAGCCGCCGGTGCGCAGGCTTCCGCCGATCGTAGCCAGGCTCGGGAGGGCAAAGCTGCTCAGGCTTTGGAGCGACCCGGCGCCGATACTCAGGTCGCGACCGATCGACCGCAGGTTGGAAAGCCCCGCCAGATCGGTCAGTGCGTTGCCGTTAATATCGAGGGAGCCACCAACCGATTCCAGTGCCTCCAGACCGGTTAGAGTCGGGAGTTGATGTTGACCGGTAATCGACAGCGTATCGCCGACCGAGGTCACCCCACTGAGGCCAGCAATACTTGCGAGCTGGGCATTGTTGGCGATCGCAAGTGCGCCGCTCGTCGCAGTGACGCCCTGCAACCCGTCGAGCCCGGTCAGCGACCCGTTGTTGAAGATGCCAACCGACTCCAGGCTGCCCGACACGCTACCCAAACCCGCGAGGCTGGTCAGTGCCGGGTTGGAGGAAATCAATAACCCGCCGGAAAGGGTCGCGAGTGCTTCCAGTGCATCGAGGTTGGCAAGCTTCTCGTTGTCGTATATCGACAACCCGCCGACGGTCTGCAGCTCGTTGAGACCCTCGAGATCGACCAATTCCGGATTCCCGAAGATCTCCAGCGTCCCCGTGACCGCGCGCAGCTTAGACAACGGGGCAAGTGTCGTGATATCGGAGGCCGGTGAGAAGGACCCGATCGTGAGGTTGCCGATCTGGTCAGTCGTACCCGTCGCGCCGAATGCCGCCAGCTCTGCGGCGTTGGTGATGATGACATCGCCTTCGTTCACCACCTTCTGTTCCTTGACCTCGAGCGTGACACGATAGAGCTCGTAGTCGTCTGGTCCGAAGGCCCCCGGGGCGGTGTTCCCGCAGGCGATCCCTACCCGATGGATGGTCAGCGTGTGCTCCTGGCCGTCGGCGGGCACGATGCCGGCTGGGTTAAACAGCGCATCGGCATCCAGGACGATCGGCGCCCCCGGCAGTACCCCGTTCACGTGAGCGCGCCGGGCGACCTCGACGCCGTTCAGACGGACCACCAGCTCATCGGTGCCCAGCGTCGGATCGCCACGAAACGCGGGGCACACGAAGGCCAGGACCGAGCCACTGATCTTGAGCGTCCCGTCCGGTGGCATCGGCAGCGCGCCCGGCTGCGGCGCCGGCCCCGGCTCGGACGGCGCGGTGTAGCCGGCGGTGCCGAGCAGCGCGTCCCCATCGAAGCTCTGGACCTCAAGCTCGCTCGCACAGCGCTGGATGTCGCCGATCAGGTCGTCGTCGCTGAACGGGGCCTCGTCCGGAAATACCCGCGGGGCTGGGAACGGGGGCACGGGCTGGCGGTACACGAGCCCGCCGACCAGCAGATCCGCGAGCTGGCGCTGGTCCTTGTTCGTGACGCAGTGGCGATACGCGTGGCGGCGCAGGGCATCGAGCACAGGCGGGATGACCTTGCTGCGCACGCTCGCCTGCGCATCGGGCAGTCCCATCTCGTCGGTGGCGGCGAGCATGTCTTCGATCGCCCGGAGCTCGCTCCAGAGCGCCTGCCAGCTAATGTCCGTCGCGGCGAGCGCCACCACACGGTTGCGGAACTGCTCGGTAAACTTCTCATAGTACTGGTCGACCACCGGGCGCCACTCGGCCGGAGCCGGCGTCTCCGGACACTCGGCCTCAAGGTAGTCGCGCAGTCCCGCCCCGACGAAGGCGCGCTCGACCGTTTCGTTTAACTCGAGGAGCGAGCCCGTTGGCAACGCTACGCTAACAACGGCCATGCCCTTCTCGTACTGGTCGCAGGCGGCGAGCCGGGCGGCTTCGTTGACCGCATCGAAGCTCTCGACCGACTCCGGATCGTCACCGCACTGCAAGGTCACTGCCTTGATCTGGGCGAGCAGCAACGCGGCATTTCCAAGGGGGAACGCGGGGTAGCTGCGCACCTGCGCAAGCTGAACCAGCAACGAGTCGAGCTCGAAGCGGCATTCGATCTGGGCCAGCTCCAGCTCGGTGAACAGCCCCCTCGTCGGGGGCGTCTCGTCGGCGACCGCCGATCGGATCAACCAGTCCAGCAGGCCCCGGGATGCGGACTCCGGAGACGCCGCGGGCGGTGGCTCGGGCGCGAGGGTGTAGGTGGACGTCACGAAGACCCGTCCCTCGCCCTCGATCGTCGTGGGCAGCAGGCGGCGGTCGCCGGCCTGCCCCAGGCGCAAGCCGGGGGCCGTCGGGCTCGGTTCGCCCTCGGCGAGCTCCAGACGGAGCTCGATGGGCCGAAGGAACGCGTCCTGGGTAGTCTCGATGCGGAACCGCGCCGTCGACTGCTCGGGATCGATAGCCGCGATGCGCAGCGTGACCGGGTTCGGCGCGGCCTGCGGTGGCACGGTCACCGTGAGGCGTGCCCCGCTGGCATCGGTTGCGACCACCGTGCCGCCGTCCCCAGCGAGGGTAGCCTCGGCCGGCCCGAGCGAGACGACCAGATCGACCGCCGTGCCCAGGGGCACCGACTGGCCGGCGGGTGGCTGCTGCCGGACGACCTGGCCCACCGGCAGGCCGCTGTTCTCCGCTGCCAGGGTGCCGACGACCAGGCCAGCGCCGCTGATCGCGTCGGTCGCGGCTTGTTCAAGCTGGCCGATCAGGTCCGGCACCGCGACCAGCACGGGATCCTCGACGGGCTCGACCGTCAGGCGGACCGTGGCGAGGTCGCTCTCCGATCGCCCATCGCTCGCTCGGTAGGTGAAGCTGTCGGGGCCGTGGTAGTCCGCTGCGGGGGTGTAGGTGAACCCACCGCCCGGCGCAAGGGCGAGGTCGCCGTGCGCCGTGCTATCGACCAGGATCGCGGCGAGCGCGTCGGCGTCGGGGTCCGAGTCGTTGGCCAGGATACCCGGGCCGCCGACGGTGAGGGTGGTGTCCTCGTCCAGGGTGTAGGGGCCGTCGTCCTGCGCAACCGGCGGCTGGTTGGCCGGGGGGCTGACCAGGATCACGGCCGTGTCGGGCGTCCCCGCCGCGGTGCCGTCGTGGACCAGGAACTGGGCGATGTAGAGGCCGGCCGTCGCGGGGGTGAAGCTCGCGATGGGCTGATCGGCATCAACGAGGTTGGGCGCCGTGCTGCCGGGATGGACGGTGAAGGACCACTGGTAGGTCAACGAGTCGGAATCGGGGTCAAAGCTGGCGGTGCCGTCGAGGGTGACGCTGGCACCGACGGTGGCCTGCCGGTCGGGTCCGGCATCGGCCACGGGCTTGGTGTTGATCGTGGAGACGACGGCGGTGTCGGGGAGGCTGTCCAGCAGCCCGTCGGCGACGATGAGCTGGGCGACGTAGGTGCCGGGCAGGTCGAGGCTGAGCTCGGGAATCGCCGTGGTCGGATCCGAGAGAGCGGCGGCGCTGCCGGCAGGGGCGCTGAGGAGCGACCAGAGGTAGGTCAGCGGGTCGCCATCCGCATCACTGGACCCGGTACCGTCCAGGCTCACCGGGTCGCCCGCACCGGCGCTGATGTCCGGCCCGGCATCGGCCCGCGGGCGGGAGTTTTCGGTGCTGAGGATGACCGTGGCCGGGGCGCTGTCGAGCTGCCCGTCGTTGACTACGAGCTGGATGGTGTAATCACCGGCCTGATCGAGGCTGATCTCGGGCTGGACGGCGCCCGCATCAGAGGGCGCGGCGGCGCTGCCCTGGGGCTTGGAGAGGACCGTCCAGGCGAAGCTGAGGGCGTCGCCGTCGACGTCGGTCGAGCCGCTGCCGTCGAGGGTGATGGTCGCGCCCACCGCGGCGGTTTGGTCGGGACCGGCATTGGCGACTGAGCGGCTATTGGTCGTGGAGACGCGTACGGTGGCCGGAGCACTCGTCAGTTTGCCGTCGTTGACGATGAGATCGACCTCGTAGTCGCCTGACTGATCGACAACGAAACTGGGCGTGAGCGTGTCGGGGCCCGTGAGGGTAGCGCTGCTGCCGCTCGGGGCGGATCTGAGCGTCCAGGCGTAGGTCAGGCGGTCCCCATCCGGATCCGTCGATGCGGTCGCGTCGAGGGTGACGGTGGCGCCGAGCGGGACGGTCTGATCGGGTCCGGCGTTGGCAACTGGCGCCGTGTTCTGGTCCGCGCAGACGACGGCCACGACCAGGAACGAACCGGGTGCACCGTTCAGGGTGACGTCGAGGGTATTGCGCTCGCGCAGCGCGACCGGCTTCTCGATCAGCGGGACCGTCCGATTGAAATCGCTAGGGACGACAACCGGCGTGCCGTTCAGCGCGAGGATGGCGCTGCTGACGCGGGTCCGCGAAGAATTCCCGTTCTCGATAGTTAGGGCGCAATCCTTCGCGGGGCTCGCAATGCTGAAGCTCCGTATCTCGGTCGAGGGCTTGCCGGCCGCTCGGGTGAATCGCTCAGGTCCGAAGATGCTCGTGTCGGCGCCAGACACCCCGGCAGGAAGCAGCAAAAGCCCGAGTAAGGACCCGATCAATCGCGAAGGAGGTCGCCGTCTCCGGGCTGCCGAGAGGACCCGATCCGGCCGTTGTAAGCCAACCGATTGACGTGTGATCCGCATTGTCGCTCCTCGTGACGCCATCGTCCGGGTTTGAGGTGCGGGCGCCCGGCGGGAGCCCATCCGTGCTCCTGACCGCGATTTCTTTACCAAACTTGTCAGGTTTTTGTCCACCACAAGATCGTGACCTGACGACAGATGCACCGTAGACCCAGTATGCGGTCGCCGTGGAACCGCGCCGCCCATCGAGTCGCGGTCGATGCGGTTCGCTCAGCTCACCGCATCCTACGCGCTCGCGGCCGCCACCAAACCATCGGCGGATCGCATGGCACCGACAGGCGGCGTCGTTGGGACCGCGAGGTCTCCGATCGATGCGGTTGCAAGCTCACCGCATCCTACGTGCTGGATCCGCCGCCGAGGCTGTCGCCCGCTTGGCCGCCGCACGCCGCTCGAGCTGGGCCAGCAGGACGCCGCCGAGGATCAGCACCAGGGCCAGCAGGTGCTTGAGCTCCGGCCGCTCGCCGAGGAAGAGCACGCCAACGAGGACGGCCCAGAGCGGGATGAAATAGTTGAGCTGGGACATGAAGGCCGGCCCGGCGGAGCGGATCAGCCGGAAATAGAGCACCGTGGCCAGGGCCGTCGAGAAGACGCCGAGCACCAGCACGGCGCCGAGCGACCCCGCCGACGGTGGCTGCTCGAGCCCAAAGCCCCCCGTGACGAACAGGGTCGGCGTCACCATCAAAGTGGCGATGGAAGTGGTCGCCGCCGCGCTGGAGAGGGCGTCGCTTGGCGGCCGCAGCCGGGCCAGGATCGCCGAGATCGCGTAACAGAAGGACGCCGTGAGCACGGCGAGCATCGGGAGGAGCTCGGCGGTCCCCGCGCCGAGCAGGGCCTCGGGGCCCATGAGGACGACGACCCCGACGAAGCCCAGCGCGAAGCCGCCCAGACGATAGACGGTGAGCCGCTCGCCCGGCACCAGATAGTGCGAGAGGCTCAGCGTCGCGAGCGGCATGACCGCCATCAGGATGCCGGCGAGCCCGCTGTCGATGAACCTTTGCCCCCAGGCGATCAGCGTAAAGGGCAGCGCATTGCCGAACAGGGCCATGAGGACGAGGAAGATCCAGAGTCGCCGGCTCGGGGGGAGGCGGGCGGCGACACCGATGGCCAAGGGCACGAGCAAGACCGCGCCGATCGCGAGCCGCCCGACCACCACCCAGGGCGACGGCAGGGTGCTTACCGCGATCTTGGTGAACAGGAAGGCCGACCCCCAGAGCACCGTGAGCGCAAGGAGCAGCCCCCAGTCGGCGGGTCGGTGGCGGGTGGAGAGGCTCAAGTCAGGCAGCCGAAGAGCAGCGGTTGGGGCGAGCGCACAGGCCGGAGGCGGATAGACGATAACAGAACCCCAGTGCGACCGACGCACCGCGGGATGCTCGGATCAGCCGGGGCCACGGCCTCCGCATCGAGAAAGCACAACGTGAACTCAAGCTCGGGTCAATCGCCGAGTCGTGACGCAGCCGCGGCGCAAAGTCCTCCTCGCTGTTTGCGGTCATTTGTAGACCCACTCTCTTCGTGCCAGCAGGGTCCTGAGCCATCGCCCTGTTTGTACCGACCGCAGGCTTGGGCCAAGATGACGCGCCGCCGCGCCCCACCGGTCGGCGCCAACCCGCGGAGGACAGCCGCATGAACGAGAAGCTCTACATCCTCTTTGGCACGGGTCCCGACGCCGTCGGACTGGTCCAGCAGATCACCACCCCGATCGCTGAGATCGGCGGCAACGTGATCGACCTGCGCCAGGACGTGCTCCATGGGCTCTTCACCGTCTTCCTGGTGGTCGACTTTGCGGCCTCCTCGGCGTCGGCCGGCGCGATCGATGAGCTGGTGCGAGATATCGGCGAGCGCACCGGACTGGATCTCCGGCTCGACAAGTACCAGCCGGTCGCGCGCAGCGCCGAGAAGGTCAACCTGCTCCTGATCCTCCTCGGGCGCGACCGCCCCGGCATCATCGCCGCGGTGTCGGAGACGCTCAGCACCTACCAGGTCAACATCGAGCTCAGTCAGATGATCGCCCGCGAGGGGATCTTCCTGATGGAGCTGATGGCCGACATCAGCCGCAGCGTGCTCCCGCTCGCCAACCTCCAGGCGACGCTGCGCGAGCACATGGCCCGGCTCGGGATCGACACCCTGTTCCAGGACCGCGACGTGTTCAACAAAAAGAAGCGGATCCTGCTCTTCGAGCTCGCCGGCACACTGATGGACGGCGCGACCCGTGCCGAGATCCTCCGCCAGGCGGGCGTCTCCGCGCCGGACTGGCAGGCCTGCTACCCCGCCGGCGACCCGGCGGGCTGCCTTGCCGCGGCGCTCGCGAGGCTCGACGGGCTGCCGATCGAGGTGGTCGAGCGGCTCGCCGGTGCCGCGGCCCCGACGCCGGGCACGGTCGAGCTGATCCAGACCCTGAAGACCATGGGCTATCAGGTCGCCCTGGTCTCGCACGCCTTCACGCTGGTGACGGATCGCCTGCGGGAGCGATTGGGTCTGGCCCACGCCTTCGGCATCGCAGCCCCGATCGACGAGGACGCCATGACCTTCAGCGGCCGGCTCAGCGGGGACGAGCTCGCCGCGCTCGGCCGCGAGCGGGTGCTCGCCGAGCTGCAGGCCCGCGAGGGCGTGGCGCGGGACGACATCAGTCTCATCTCCGACCAGTCCTTCCGCGAGGCCGCCCCGCCCGGCATCCACCTGGTCTTCGACCTGCGACTCTTCCTGGATCTCTTGAACCAGCACGTCCTGAGCCCCGAGTCCCTTACCGGGGTCCTCGGCGCCTTCGGCCCGCCGATTCCACGCTGACCCTGCCGCCCGCGCCACACCGCTCGCCATGAAGACCGACATCGAGATCGCCCGCGCGGCGACCCTGCGTCCGATCGCCGAGATCGCCGAGGGCATCGGCCTCGGCCCGGACGACCTGCACCCCTACGGCCGTCACATCGCCAAGGTACCGCTCCGGGTCATGGAGCGCCTGCGCGAGCACCCCGACGGGCGGCTGATCCTGGTCACCGCCATGACGCCGACCAAGCTCGGCGAGGGCAAGACGACCACCACCATCGGGCTGACCCAGGCGCTGGCCAAGCTCGGTGAGCGGGCGCTCTGCGCGGTGCGCGAGCCCTCGCTGGGGCCGTGCATGGGGGTCAAGGGCGGGGCGGCCGGCGGCGGCTACTCCCAGGTCCTGCCGATGGAGGAGATCAATCTGCACTTCACCGGCGACCTGCACGCGGTCTCCGCCACCCACAACCTGCTCGCCGCGGTGGTCGACAACCACCTGCACCACAAGGGCACGCCGGAGATCAACCCGCGCAACGTCGTGTGGAAGCGGGTCATGGACATGAACGACCGGGCCCTGCGCAGCACCCTGATCGGGCTCGAGGGGCGCGGGCTCAACGGGGTGATGCGCGAGGACGGCTTCGAGATCACCGCGGCCTCCGAGATCATGGCGATCTGGGGGCTCTCCCGCGACCTCGCCGAGCTCAAGACCCGCATGGCGGCCATCATCGTGGGGTACGACCCACTCGGTGCGCCAGTCCGGGCGGGCGACATCGGCGTCGAGGGGGCGATGGCAGCCCTGATGAAGCAGGCGATGGGGCCCAACCTGGTGCAGACCGTCGAGGGCGTCCCGGCCTTCGTCCACGGCGGCCCCTTTGCCAATATCGCCCACGGCTGCAACACCCTGGTCGCCACCCAGCTCGCCCGCAAGCTCGGCGACTACACGGTGACCGAGGCCGGCTTCGGGGCCGATCTCGGAGCCGAGAAGTTCTTCCACATCAAATGCCGAATCGGCGGTATGACGCCTTCGGCGGCGGTGCTGGTGGTCACCCGCCGCGCCTTCGCCCTGCACGGCCTCGCCAACGTGCGCAAGCACGTCGAAAACCTCGCGCGCTTCGGGGTGCCGGTGGTGATCTCGATCAACCGTTTCCTCGGCGATCCTGACCCCGAGCTCGCCGAGATCCTCGCCGCCTGCCAGGACCTCGGGGTCCCAGCGGCGATCACCGACTACCGCGAGGCGGGCGGTGCCGGCGGTCTCGCGCTCGCCGAGCTGGTGGTCGCCGCCTGCGAGCAGCCGAGCCAGCTCACGCCGCTCTACCCGCTGGAGATGCCGATCGCGGACAAAGTGCGCTGCCTGGCGGAGACCCTGTACGGGGCCGACGGGGTCGATTTCTCACCCGACGCCCTGCGCGACATCAAGCAGGTCACCAACCTCGGCTACGGCGGGCTGCCGATCTGCGTGGCCAAGACCCCCGACTCGCTCTCCGACGACCCCAACCGCCCGGGCTGCCCGAGCGGCTTTCGCCTCACCGTAAGCGCTGCCCGCGTCTCGGCCGGGGCGGGCTTCGTCGTGATCTACACCGGGAAGATCATGACCATGCCTGGCCTCCCGCGCCGCCCCGCGGCGCTCGACATCGACGTCGACGGCGGCGGGCGGATTACCGGATTGTTCTGAGCCCAGCGCGGCCGCGGCGGGGTCAGGGCACGGGCGCGCCGGTCGTAAGCCTCGAGGCCTGGCGCCACCTCTCCGCGCGCGGCGTGGATGCCGGACCCTCGGCGCGCGGATCCGCCCCCGGGCTCGACCCTTGCTCGCCCTCGGCGGACCAGCGCCGCCCGGCGGCCGATGCCCGATCCGCGGGCCGTTGGGCGAAGGCGCGACCGGGGCCCGGCTCCGTCGGCGGCTGCGCGCGGCTTGCGGGGCTGCGCTCCCCACCTTGGCCGCCCGGATCGCGCTCGGCCGACAACTCGCGCTCAGGACCCTGGCGCGGGTCTTGGCGCCCCGCCGGCGGCAGCCGATCGGGGCGGTCGACCTTCAGGCGGCCCGGCGGCTCGGGCGCAGGATCGAGGGATGGCGCCGGTGCGCGATCCCAGCGCCTTGCCCAGTCCGGGGACCCGTCGGCGGCTGGACCCCGCCCCTGGGGTTCGACCGCCTTCGCCCGTTCACCTCGCCAACCCTCGGCATCAGGCATCCGCTCGCGGCGCTCCGGCAGCGGCCGGTCGGCGATGCGAGCCGGCCGGTGCTCGGGGGAGAAACCCTCGAAACGCCCCCGCGGGGGCTGCCGGTCCCGATCCGGCGTGCGCGCCCCGTCCCAGCGCCGGGGCTCGGCCGCCTGCCCAACGTATCGGGCATCAGGCGCCCGGGCCTCGAGCTTGATCCGCGGCGGCTCGTGCCCGTGCCCTACCCAGGGTCCGCCGTACCAAGCGCTGCGCTGCCAGCGGTCGCCGTGATGGCGGTAGTAGTGCCCGTCGTGCCAATAGAGGCCGGGATAACGGACCACCGAGTACCGCATCACCCCCGGATCGTAGACGACGAGCAGCCCATGGGGGTTGACGTAGCGGTATTCGTTCACCGCGACATACCGGGTGTAGCCTGGATAGCTCGACACCCAATAGCCCTCGTCCACCGTCGCGCACCCGCCCAACAGCAGGCCGCCAACGGCCAGCAGCAGACCCGCCAGCCGCGTCGTGCGTCTCATTGCACCACCCTCGGTTGCATCTGGTCGCCCAGGGGCCCGCATTCGGGTAAAGCCGAGCGGCCCCGGAGCGCCCTCGTCGAGCCTCACCGGTCATTCTCCGGGTCGGGGCTGAACGGCGACTGAACCCCGGTCGGGTCGAGTGGGGAGAGGTCGCCAAGCGCAGGCGCGACGCGAAGCGCTGGCGGTTAGACGGCGGCCCTAGCCGCCGAGGTCGAGGCAGACGTACTTGAGCTCCAGGTACTCCTCGATGCCGTAGCGGGAGCCCTCGCGGCCGAGGCCGGACTGCTTGACGCCGCCGAAGGGCGCGACCGCGGTCGAGATCAATCCCGTGTTGACCCCGATCATGCCGTACTCGAGCGCCTCGGCGACGCGCCAGGCGCGGCTGAGGTCGCGCGTGTAGAAATAGGCGGCGAGACCGTACTCGGTGTCGTTCGCCATCGCCACCGCCTCGTCGTCGGTCGCGAAGCGGAAGAGCGGCGCGACCGGCCCGAAGGTCTCCTCGCGGGCGACCTGCATCGCCGGGGTCACGTCCGCGAGCACCGTCGGCTCGAAGAAGGTCCCGCCCAGGGCATGGCGCCCGCCTCCGGTGATCACCCGAGCCCCCTTGGACAGGGCGTCGGCGATCTGGGCCTCGACCTTGGCGACGGCGCGTTGATCGATGAGCGGACCCTGCACCACATCCGGGTCCGCGCCCGGTCCGACCACGAGCCCTGCAACCCGCTCACCCAGTCGCGCGGCGAAGGTGTCGTAGATCCCGTTCTGAACCAGGATCCGGTTGGCGCAGACGCAGGTCTGCCCCGAGTTGCGGTATTTCGACTGCAGGGCACCCTCGACGGCGGCGTCCAGGTCCGCATCGTCGAAGACGACGAAGGGGGCGTTGCCGCCGAGCTCCAGTGACAGCCGCTTGACGCTGTCGGCGCACTGGCGCATCAGCAGGCGCCCGACGGCGGTGGAGCCGGTGAAGCTCAGCTTGCGCACCCTGGGGTTGCCGGTCAGCTCCCGGCCGATGGGGTCGGCCTCCCCGGTAACGAGATTGAGCACACCGGATGGGACACCTGCCCGCTCGGCGAGCACCGCGAGCGCGAGCGCGGTGAGCGGGGTCTGGGCCGCGGGCTTGACGACCAGGGTGCAGCCCGCCGCCAGCGCGGCGCCCGCCTTGCGGGTGATCATCGCCGCCGGGAAGTTCCAGGGCGTGATCGCGGCGCAGACACCGACCGGCTGCTTCATCACGAGGATGCGCTTGTCGGCCTGATGCGGCGGGATCAGGTCGCCATAGACCCTCCGCCCCTCCTCCGCGAACCACTCCAGGAACGAGGCCGCATAGGCAATCTCCCCGCGCGCCTCGGCGAGCGGCTTGCCCTGCTCGGCGGTCATGATGCGGGCCAGGTCCTCCCGATGCGCGAGCACCAGGTTGTTCCATCGCCGCAGGATCGCCCCGCGCTCGGCCGCGGTCAGAGCCCGCCAGGCGGGCCAGGCGCGCTCGGCGGCGTCGATCGCCCGCCGCGTCTCGGCGGCACCCATCGCCGGGACCTGGGCGATCACCGCGCCCGTCGCCGGATCGGTGACCCCCAGGGTGCCACCGTCATCGGCAGTGACCCAGGCACCGTCCACGAGACCTCGGTTACGCAGCAGGTCCGGGTCCAGGATCTCGATCAAGCGGGTTCTCCGAGGGTTGGGGAGCGACTGGGGCGGCCCAGGCGATGCCGCCTAGGCCGAGACCCGCAGGCATCGAACGCTGCGGGTCTCGCTCAGCCGGGTCGGCGGCGGGTAGGCCTGACGGCACTCGGCAATCCCCTCAGGGCAGCGGGGGTGGAAGTGGCAACCCTCGGGTGGGCTCGATGGGGAGGGCATATCGCCCTCCAGACGGATGATCTCGCGGCGCTTGTCCTTGTCGACGACGGGGACGGCGGAGAGCAGGGCGCGGGTGTAGGGGTGCTTGGGGTCGTCGAGGACCTCGTCGACCGTGCCGCGCTCGACGATACGCCCCAGGTACATCACGGCCACCTCGTGGGCGAGGTAGGAGACCACCGAGATGTTGTGGGTGATGAACAGATAGGCGAGGCCCAGCTCGTCCTGCAGGCGTTTGAGCAGGTTCAGGATCTGCGCCTGGACCGAGACGTCGAGCGCGCTGGTCGGCTCGTCGCAGACGATCACGCGCGGCTCCACCGCCAGCGCCCGCGCGATGCAGATCCGCTGGCGCTGTCCCCCGGAGAACTCGTGGGGATAGCGGTCGGCGGCCTCGGCCGACATGCCGACTTGCCCGAGGAGCTCGGCGACGCGCGCGCGCCGGCGGGCGCGGTTGGGCTCCAACCCGAGCGCCTGCAGGCCCTCGCCGACGATGTCGCCGACCAGCATGCGCGGGTTCATCGAGGCGAAGGGGTCCTGGAAGATGATCTGGAGGTCCTTGCGCTGCCGCCGCAAGGCGCGTCCCTTGAGCCCCGCCAGGTCGACGCCGCCGTAGCGCACCACCCCCGCGGTGGGGCGGATGAGCTGCAACAGACCCTTACCGGCGGTGGTCTTGCCGCAGCCGGACTCGCCCACCAGGGCCAGGGTCCGGCCCGCGTAGAGCTCTAGATCGATGCCGTCGACCGCGCGGACCTGACCGACTACCCGGCGGAAGACACCGCGATGGATCGGAAAGTGGACCTGGAGTCCGTCGACCCTGAGGACCAGCGGCTGCCGGGACGGCTCGGCAGCGATCCTGACCAGGCCGGCCGCGGCACCAGTCGCCGGGACGTCGGACTCCGGCCGGCCCTCAGCCCAGAGGAGGCACCGCACCCCCTGGCTCGCGGACGGCTGGTGCCAACCGGGCTCGATCTCGCGGCAGCGGTCCATCACCCGGTGGCAGCGATCGGCGAAGCGGCAGCCGGTGAACGGCCGGTCGAGCGGCGGGACCCGGCCCGGGATGACCGCAAGGCGGCCCGCCCGCTTCTCGGGCGAGGGCAGGCTGTCCATCAGCCGGCGGCTGTAGGGATGCGCCGGGTCGGCGAAGAAGCCGGCGCTGGTCGCCGTCTCGACGATCTGGCCGGCATACATGACCGCGAGCCGATCGGCGGTCTCCGCCACCACGCCGAGGTCGTGGGTGATGAGCAGGACCGCCATGCCGGTCTCGCGCTGCAGCCCCTTGAGCAGGCGGAGCACCTGGGCCTGGATGGTGACGTCGAGGGCGGTGGTGGGCTCGTCGGCGATGAGGAGCTCCGGGTCACCCGCGAGCGCCATGGCGATCATCACGCGCTGCTTCATCCCGCCGGAGAGCTGATGGGGATACTCGTCCACCCGCCGCGCCGGCTCGGGGATGCCAACCGCCTGCAGGAGCCCCTGCACCCGCTCGCGCACCTGGCGCCGCGTGGTCCCGTCGTGCAGCCGCACCGCCTCGGCGATCTGCTGACCGACGGTTAGCACCGGGTTCAGCGACGTCTGCGGCTCCTGGAAGATCATCGCCATGCGCCCGCCGCGGACCCGCCGCATGGCACCCTCCGGGAGCGCCAGCAGATCCGTGTCGCCGAGGCGTACGCTGCCACCCACGATCCGCCCCGAGGGCGGCAGCAGGCGCATCAGGGAGAGGGCGAGCATGGACTTGCCGCAACCCGACTCGCCGAGCAGGGCGAAGGTCTCGCCCTTGCGGATCTCCAAATCCACCCCGTCCACCACCCGCACGGGTTGCCCCTCACCGCCCAGGCGGGTGGTGAGGCGGCTGACCTGGAGGAGCGGCGATACCATTCCGCTGGGTGGCGAATAGCGGTTAGCGGGTGTTGGTTGACCTCAGAGCTGGTCTTTGAGCTGGCGGAGGTATTGCGCGAAGTCACCGCCGAGCTCGGGGTGGAGCAGGCCGAGCTCGACCTGGGCCTGCAGATAGCCCAGCTTGCTCCCGCAGTCGTAGCGCTTGCCCTTGAAGGGATAGGCGACCACCGGCTCGTCGTGGAGCAGGGCGGCAATGGCGTCGGTGAGCTGGATCTCGCCGCCCGCGCCGGCTCGGGTCTCCTCCAGCTTGTCGAAGATCCGCGGGGTAAGGAGATAGCGGCCGACGACGGCGAGGTTGGAGGGGGCGTCCGCGGGGGCCGGCTTCTCCACGATGGAGGTGACGCGCAGCTCACCGTTGGGGCCGGGCTCCGTCTCCACGATGCCGTACTTATGGGTCTCGTCGCGCGGCACCTCCTCGACGCTGAGGATGCTGCACCCGTAACGCTCGTGGGCCTCTGCCATCTGCGCGACCACGCCCTGACCCGCGCCGCGGATCAGGTCATCGGCCAGGATCACGGCGAAGGGCTCGTTACCGACCACCGGGCGGGCGCAGAGCACCGCGTGCCCGAGCCCCAGGGCCTCCGCCTGGCGGAGATAGATGCAGCTCACGTGGGGCGGGAGGATGTTCTGGACGATCTCAAGCAGCTTGGTCTTGCCGGCCTCCTTGAGCTCGACCTCTAGCTCATAGGCCTTGTCGAAGTGGTCCTCGATCGAGCGCTTGTTGCGCCCGGTGATGAAGACCAGCTTGTCGACCCCGCCCTCCTCCGCCTCCTCCGCGGCGTACTGAATCAGTGGCTTGTCCACCACCGGGAGCATCTCCTTGGGGCTGGCCTTGGTAGCCGGGAGAAACCGCGTGCCTAAGCCCGCGACCGGGAAGACTGCCTTGCGAACTCGCGACATCGTTCTGCCTCACTGTTCTGCTTTGTTGTGCTTGCATGACCCTTGGGGCCCGTTGAGGCCGGGGCGTTTGGTATCAGGGATCGCAGGCGGCCCCTTGAAGCTCGCGCTCGATGGCGGCGATCGCGGCCATGGGGTCGGCGGCGGCGGTGATCGGCCGTCCGATCACCAGGTAGTCCGCGCCGGCGGCCAGGGCCTCGGCGGGGGTCATCACTCGCTTCTGATCCGCGCTGTCGGCGCCGGCCGGGCGTACCCCCGGGGTCACCAGGCGAAAGCTCGGCCCGCAGACGCGGCGGACTGTGCCGGCCTCCTGCGGCGAGCAGACCACCCCGTCGAGCCCCGCGCGCTGCGCGAGCTGCGCCAGGCGCAGCACCCGCTCGGCGGGCTCGCCGGGACAGCCAATGGCGGCCAGATCCGCGGTATCGAGGCTGGTCAGCACGGTGACGGCGATCAGGAGCGGGCGGTCACTGCGGCCGGCCAGACGCCCCCGAGCGGCCGCCATCATCGCCTCCCCGCCCGAGGCATGCAGGTTGATCATCCACACCCCAAGGTCCGCCGCCGCGGCGCACGCCGCTGCCACCGTATTGGGGATGTCGTGGAATTTGAGGTCGAGAAAGACCTGGTACCCGCGCCCCACCAGCTCCGCGACGAGTGGAGGGCCACAACGGGTGAACAGCTCTTTGCCGACCTTGAGGCGGCATCGGCTCGGGTCGAGCCGGTCGACCAGGGCCAGGGCGGGTGCCTCGGCCGGGAAGTCCAACGCAACGATGATCTTCGGGTCCTGGCTCACTGTGGCTCGACGCTCTCGGGATTTGCGATGGGGTGATCTGGTGGGGCGGGTGTAGCCGGGACGCACCCGCCGCTCAGGCCATCTTGGGCCCCGGCGGGCATACCGTGGCCCGCGGGAGCGGATGGGCGGAGACGGGCTTGATCCGCCCCCACTGCTTGCAGCTCGGACATTGCCAGTGGAGGTGGCGAGCGCTGAAGCCGCAATGCTCGCACTGGTACTCCGACTGGCGCTCGCGCAGGTGCCGCACGACCCCAAGCACGGCCTGATAGGCCGCGCGCGCCCCCGCATCCTGGCCCGGCCGCCGCTGGCCGAACTCGATCAGGCGCTCCAGACAGTCGAGGTCGGCGTGGCCCGAGAGGTGCCGCGTGAGAAAGGCGACGGCCGCGTCCTCGCCCTCGTGCCGCTCGATCGCGTCCGCGAGGGCGAGGACCAGTGACGGGCTGGGCTGGATCTCGTAGAGGCGCCCCAGCGGCCCGCGCAGGTCGTCGCGGCCCGCCGCCTGGTAGGCGGTGAGAAGATCGGGCAGGATCTCCGGGAGAAACTCCGGTCCCTGCCCCGCCGCCCGCTCATAGAGCCCCACCGCGGCATCGGCCTCTCCCCTCGCCAGGACGATGCGGGCAAGCAGCATGGTCGCGCGCACACAGCGGTCATCGGCGGCCTCGGCTGCCTGCAGGTGCGCCCCGGCCCCGGCCGCATCGCCGGTCCTGAGCGCCTCCTCCGCCAGCTCGCAATGGTAGTGCGCGATCTCGTTATCGAGTGCGACGCCGGTCAGAGAACGCAGCTCCTCCGCCACCTCCAGACAGCGCGACCAGTCCTTCTCCTGCTGATAGATATCGCGCAGGGCCTCAAGCGCCCGGCGGCGGTGCAGCCTCAGCTCCACCAGCTCACCGAACAGACGCTCGGCGCGGTCGAGCAGCCCAGCGCGCATGTAGTCCTGACCCAGCTCGTAGAGCGCGTGCGCGCGCTGCTCGCGGTCGAGATCGGTGCGGGCCACGAGGCTCTGATGGATCCGAATGGCCCGCTCGACCTCGCCGCGGCGGCGGAACAGGCTCCCGAGGGCCAAAGGGGTCTCAACCGTCTCGCGATCCACCTCGGCGAGCTGGATGAAGACGTCGATGGCCTTATCCGGCTGCTCGTCGAGTAGATAGTTGAGACCGCGGAAGTAGGCGGGGTCCGGCGCGGCGCAGCCGCTGCGTCGCGGGCGATCGACACCACGGCGCGCGAGCCACCAGCCCGAGGCCGCCGCGACCGGCAGCAGCAGGAACAGCCACTCGATCAACCTTGGTCACCCCAATCCGCCCGCTCTCGCCGATCGCCGCACGGCAGGCCCGAGTCGCGACAAGGCTGGCCAGACGATCGGCTCAACAGGAGACATCCTTGCACATGGTAGACGCCGATGATACCGAGATCCGCCCGGTACCGCATTTCACGGCCACCGGCAGGCGTTCGAGCGGCCGGCACGGCCGCCGGCAGGCACTCGCACAACCCCGCGTCCAGCCAGGGCTTTAGACGCCAGCGCGCAACCCTCATCTCGCGGCGCAGAGCGGGCGACGCGTCCTCGGGGAGGTACGCGCGCCGACCGGTTTCACCAACCAACCGTAAGGAGCAACGCTATGCCGACCCTCGACGGCCGAGTCGTCCTCATCACCGGAGCCGCGGGCAACCTGGGCCAGGCCAGCGCACGGGCCTTCGCCACCGCCGGGGCCCGCATCGCACTGGTCGACCACAACCTCGATGCCTTGACCGGGCTGCAGGCGGAGATCCATGGCTCCGCGGCCTTCGCGGCCGACCTGATCCAGCCCGAGTCGGTCGCCGCAATGGTCGCTCAGGTGCACCAGCACTTCGGCCGCATCGACGTCCTCGCCAACATCGCCGGCGGCTTCACCATGGGACCCGCGGTGCACGAGACCCCGGATCGGGACTGGGATCGCATGCTCGACCTCAACGCCCGTACCGTCTTCAACACCTGCCGTACGGTGATCCCCCACATGCTGGCGCAGGGCAGCGGCCGGATCATCAACGTCGCCGCCCGCGCGGCGCTCGAGGGGAAGGCGCACATGGCCCCTTACTGTGTCTCTAAGGCCGCGGTGATCACCCTCACCGAGAGCCTCGCGGCCGAGCACAAGGACCGTGACATCACCGTCAACTGCATCCTGCCCGGGACCCTCGATACCCCCCAGAACCGCGCCGCCATGCCGGATCAGGACCACACCCAGTGGGTGCCACCGGCGGCGCTCGCCGATGTCATCCTGTTCCTCGCGTCCGACGCGGCGCGCTGCGTGACCGGTGCCGCGGTGCCGGTCTACGGGCGGAGCTGAGGGCCGGCTGCAACCCTTCGGGGGATCAGGAACCCGGACGCCGCGCCGGGTTAAACTGTGGGGCATGGCGTCGCGCCACCCCGAGAGATCGCGATGGGGGGCTGCGAACCTCGCCCACCCATCGCCCGCAGGAACCATGCGCCGATTCGCCCTCTCCGCCGTTTTGGTCCTCAGTCTGGTCGCCGGCTCGGCCTCCGCACAGGGTCTCGTCGACGCGGATACCGAACGGCTTCTGGTCGAGGCGGTCACAGCGGCCGTGGAGCTGGATCTCTACAACGCGCGCTGTCGCAGCGATAGCGCCGGACTGCGCACCGAGAACCTCAACAAGGTCCTGGCGAGCCGCTTTCGCCTCACGGTCATCCGAGTGCAGGACGACATGTTTCCCGAGCGCTCGTACCGTCGGGTCCAGGAGCGCTTGCAGCAGGAGTTCCTCAACCGCCTGCGCGAGGCCGGCGGCTGCCGCGAGGCCAAACAGGCAGGCATGCCTCAGGAGCTCAACGACCGCTACGACCGCCTGATGCGGGAGATCCAGGCCTTGCCCTAGCCGGCGCGGACGCCTCGCAGGTTTCGCGCTGGGGCATGAAGCCCCGGCGGGCTTGATTCGAGCCAGACTGATCTTCCCCCTCTAAACCGACCACTGAGGTGCCGGCAACCCAGTAGCGGTGCGGCCTGAAGGGGATTGCTGGATCTGGCGGTGTAGCCATGT
>JALOTB010000079.1 GCA_025458165.1 Chromatiaceae bacterium
TCGCCCATGGATGCCGGCGTACATGAGCGTGAAACCCTGCCGATTCAAGGGGCGTTTGCCGACCCGCCTCGACACTCGGGGCTATTGCGCGGTTGGCGGCGCTATCTGGCTGGCCGGGCGCTGACGGCGAGGATCGCTGAGTCGGGGCGGTTCACGGCGCGGTGGGTGGGCCAAGGCCGCAGAGGAAGCGTTAGAAAAGCGCGCTAACTGTTGGTGCCGGGAGCCGGAATCGAACCGGCACGGTGTTGCCACCGTCAGATTTTGAGTCTTGGAAATACCGCAATCCACAACAAATAACGACAGGAAAAACAGCTTGTTAGGGTGCTCGGCCTGTCGCGCTTTCCTGTGGATAACCGCCGGTTTTTGTGCCCGAGTGCGCCACCAGTGCGCCACGGGAAACGGGGCGGGCGAGGCTGCCGGCCAGGGTGCGGAAGGTGCCGCCGGCCTGAGTCACCAGCGCGAGCCCCGGCGGGCGTGTTTTCCAACAAACTCCAGCAAAGGCGCGAGCATGGTCTAGGCTCTCCAAAGGCAAACGGGAGACCTCATGGAAGCAATCTATCTCGGCATCGGTGTCGTGCTGTTGGCCGCCGGCATCCGCGGGCTGGCCCGGCTCATTGAGCGAGGCATTGATCGAGCAAAGCGGGCGTACCAGCAACGCCATCAGGCGAGCGGCAGGGGGCGGGGCTAACAGTGTTCTCGCGGTGTTTTTTCACCGGCGCAGCGGGGGGCACGCGCCCGTTTTTTCCCGTTAGTTTTCGGGCCGGGCGCCGGTTTCCACCGCTAGTTTCCCGCTAAATTCCCGTGGAGGCGCGCGCGTCGGCACCAATTTCCGCCCTTTGTTATTGGCTCTGCAGGCTTCTCAGGCTGGTGGGCTCAGGGCCGCCGCGATCCGCTGCAGGGCTACCCCGTCAGCTCTTGCCAGCACTTCGGCGCGTGTCGCCGGGCACGTCTCGCCGATCACGTCCAGCCAGTGCGCCACAAGGGCCGCCTCTTCGGGGGCGAGCTCGGCCGGCGGGTGCGGCTCGGGGGCGGGCTCGGCTTCCGCCCCTGGATACCAGGCCCGCACCTCGGCCAACGTCGCCGGCGGGGTGAAGCTGTGCAGGGCAACGCCCCCGCCAGGGTGCGACACCAGCCACGCCCCCCGGGGGGTGTCGGGCTCGCTCGGGAGCGAAACCAAACCCGAAACCCCCGCCCCAGAAATCCCAATATCCCCAATATTCGGGGCGGCGGGTGATTCTGGGGATTTTGGCGTTTCTGGGGGCGCCTTCTCCGGTTTGCTTCCCAGCACGTCGCGCCAACTCACGCCCACCCCCGCGCCAGTTCCTCACGCACCGCGTACAAGGGGCCAGCCGGGCGCCCGGGGCCGGCTCGGGGCTGGGGCCTTTCCTCGTCGACATAGCCCCGCTCGGCCAGGACCGCCAGGCCCTCGGTAACTTCGGCCATGCGGGCGAAACGCCCCTTTACCCCCTGCCAGCATTCCCGGGCTGAGAATTGCGGCGTTCGCACCCGTTCAACCCAAGCCCAGATCTGGCGGGCCGCCTCGGTTGCGGGATCGGCGCCCATCAAATCGAACGCGGCCAGGGCGTGAAGGGACAACACGGCGGCCACCTCAAGGGCGGCGGCCATGGTGTCAGGGCTCACGGCTTCCTCTTCGGGGTATCGCCCCGCGTGTTGCGCGACGTGGAACACGCCGGCCAGCCGGGCGGCGGCGCCGGTCAACTTACTAGCCCAGTCGGTTGCATGCTCGAACCTGCCGCCGGGCCGCATGCCCGCCTCGACTTCAATCTCAAACGCCCGCCAGTCGGCATAGGCGTCGGCGGCCAGCCGTAGCACGCGGGGGCTATCAGCCTCGGGGCGCTCAAGGACTGCGCTCAGGGTGCGCGCGTACTCGGCCTGAACCTCGGCCGGGATCGGGAATCTCTGAAAGGTGCGCCACCCGAGCGGCGAGGCGGGCAACAGGTACAAAAAACGCCCGAGAAGCCCCCGCCCGCGAAACCCGGGCCTGTGCGCGAGCCCGCGCAATACTTCGGGCTGCGGCGCTAGCCCCACGGTGAGCGCAGGGTTCCGCAGGTAGGCGGGGGGGCGGCCGCCGCGATCCACCCGCTCAAAGTCGCCGGCGTGGGCCTTGAGCATCAAGTCAAGGTTCGGGATTCCGCCCGAGTATCGCCCGGCCAGAATGTCGAAGATCCCGCCCTCGGACGAAGCCCACGCCAGCCGCTCGTTGTTGTCCGCAAGAAGGGCGCCTAGCCGCTCGGGGGTGCAGTCGGACGTGACAAGCTGCGGCGCCCGGGGCACGTCGGGCATACCTTCCAACAGGGCGGCGAGCTCGCCCATGATCCGCGACTTCTCGAACCCGTCCTTTGTCTTGGCGGCCTTTTTCCGCAACGTCTCGGCTTCCGACTCGGCCACCTTCCGCCGTTGCTCTGCTTCCAGAATCGCCGGTGCCAGCCGCTCGGCTTGTGCGCGTTCCCACTCAAGAAGCGGGCCTATGGCGGCCTCGACGATCGCGGACTTCCGGTTTCCGGGCGGCAGGGCGCAAATCAGCCACAGATTCAGCGGCTCGAAATAGCCCGGTTCCACCATGATCGAGTAGCGTTTTTGCGCGGCGGCGGCCATGGCCGTTAGCACCATTGCGGCGGCGAGCTCTACCGGCGTTTCGGTGTGCTGGGCCAGGGCGTCGGCGAACCGCCCGAGCGGGCCGGGCAGCAACGCGGGGCTGAGGCGCGGGGCCTCGAAGTGCGACAGGGGCACCAGTGGCGCGGCAGGGGCGCTAGGGGCCGGCTCGCGCCATTCCGGGGGCACCGGGCGGGCCTGCTCGGCCAGGGCCCCCAGGGCGGCCACCAGCCCCGCCCGCGCGCCCTCGGGGATCGGTGCGAACCCGTCCCACCCGGTGCAGCGGGCTTGAAGCCAGTCCACCACGTCGCCGGCCGGGGGCAGCCCCGGCAGATCCACTAGCAACGCCTCGGGGGGGCGCTCTAAGGCCCCCAGGCAGCCCGCTACGGCTTCAGCATAGGCCGCCCCGGGGGTGTCATTGTCCGCCAGCAGAAGGGCCCGCGTACGCCCGCTCAGGGGCGCCCAGTCGGCTTTGTGCGCGGCGTTCGCGCCCCCCATGGCGGTGACGGCCACCAGCCCCAGGCAGTGCAAGGCGGCCGCGCACTTCTCGCCCTCGACAACGAAGCATGGCGCCTCGGGGTTGGCGCTGAGCGTGTCCAGCCCGAAAAGGGGTTTCGGCTCGGGCGGGCCGCCCGCCTTCCACCCGCTGCCGTTGGGCTTGAAGAAGGGAACCACGTCCTTCTTGCCGTCGGGGGCGTCATACCGGGCGACAACCCCCAGGGGCTCGCCGCCAGGGGCTCGGTACGTCCACTGCGCCCGCAGCGGGGCGCCTTCGTACGTTGTGGGGATTGCCATCAGCGCACCCCCCAAGACGCGGCGAGCGTTTCAACCGCCTCGCGGAAGCTGAGCCCGTCCCGCGCCATGGTGAACGCGATAATGTCCGGCCCCCTGGCCTCGCAGGCGAAGCAATAGAACGATCCGGCGGCGGCATGAATGCGGAAGTTGCCGGTGTGGCTGTCTGTATGGAAAGGGCACAAGCCCCCGTCGATCCAGCCCGCTCGCCGTTTCGGCGCGGGCATGCTCGGTATCTCGCTGGTATAGAAGGAAACCGGATCGACCGCTTCCTTTATGGCGCGTGCGATCAGGCGGGGCGCGGGCTTATAATTCGGGCGCCAACCCGTCGAATTCAAAGCCCTGAGCCCGCCGCGTGCGGGCTTTGTCGTCATTGGGCCGCCCCCCTTTCCACGATCCGCCAGAACGTCGCGGTGTCGACCAACACGCGGCCGCCCACCTTCTTGAACGCGGGCGCAAAGCCGTTGGTCTCGGCATGGAAGCGAAGGTGCCGCAGTCCGCCAGGGGGCGGCCAATCGAAGTACTTGGCCCAATCGTTGATCGGCAGAAAGCGGGGCGCCTCAGGGGCGGGCGCGGGGGTATCGGTTTCGGACATTGCAATTCACCTCTTTGAAACGGCGCGGCGATAGCGCGCCTTGGGGTG
The DNA here is from genome assembly GCA_025458165.1 of Chromatiaceae bacterium. GTDB lineage: Bacteria > Pseudomonadota > Gammaproteobacteria > Chromatiales > Chromatiaceae > JALOTB01. Next base: position 4,049 of record JALOTB010000079.1, read on the forward strand.
AATTGTGCGAAACGCAGATTGGGAAGGCGGAAGCTCGTTCCCAACTATCTTCAAATCCGCTTTCGGATCGTTTCGATCGAATCTTTCAGGGCAAGCGAACGCTTGACTCTTCGCGCCAACTCGCTCTTCTTGCCGGGCAGGCCCAACTGAGGGTGCTTCTGCTTAAGCCGTTCCGCCTCTTTGCGCCACTTCCCCCATTCGGCTTCCCGTTCTTTCTGAAGGGCCTTACCGCGCCTGTCACCGAAATCGGCTAGCTGATTCCGGCGCGACTTCCCCAAGGCGGCGTCGGGGCCGATTTCCTTTACCAGCCGTGACACAGTGGCGTTGGCGCTCAGGGATCTATCCCGCCGATCCTCAGCGCGAAGCACGGCTTCTGCCGTCTGGCAATGCGTTCTCTTCTCTACCGCGCGGACAAGCTCATCCACCGACGTCAGGGGGGCGTTCGGCCGATTGAGCCCCAACGCCTCGAAGTATTCCCATGCCGGCCCTGCGTTGCCGGGGCCGGTGCCGTCGCCCGGATCCTCGGGCTTCTTGCGTTTTGCCACGTCAACCGCCGAACACTTTGGCGTTCATGCGGGCCACCACGCCGGCGACGTGAGCCGGGCTCAGGTGGGCGTAACGCTTCACCATGGCAAGCGTCTTGTGCCCCAGCACCTCGGCGACTTCGGCCAGCGTTGCGCCGTTCATGACAAGCCAGCTTGCGCAGCTATGGCGGTTGTCGTGCCAGCGGTAATCCTCAATCTCGGCCGCCTTCAACGCGGCTTCCCAGGCGCCGCGCAGATCAACCGGCTTGTCGCCCTTGGCGTTCGGCCAAACCAAGTCGGTATCGAGCCGCCGCACCTTGGCGTGCTCTTTCAAAAGTTCCAGGGCGGGGCCTGCAAGCGGCACCACGCGCGTCTCGCCGTTCTTGGTTTCGGTGAGCGTGATTCGGCCTTGCCGCGTGTCGACGGCGCCCCAGCGCAGCCCCATTTGCTCGGCCTTCCGCATGCCCGTTGACAGGCTCAGCACAACGGCGGGGTAAAGCCACGGCTCGGGGGATTCCCTGCAGGCGGACAGAAGCCTGTCGCGTTCGGCGTCGGACAGGTAGCGCACCCGGCCGTCAGGCTCGGACGGGCGCTGCACCTTCCGCATGGGCGAATCGTCCAGCCACCCCCATTCCCGCACGGCCACCCCCAGGGCGTGACTCAAAGGGGCCATGTAGCGAACTACCGTCGCCGGCTCGAAGCCCTGCCCCCCGTCGGCCTTGCTGCGCCCCAGCTTGTCGCGTGCCTCTGCGATCTTCGCGGGGGTAATGTCCGCCAGGGTGTAGGCGCCAAGCTCGGCCCGCCACCATGCGAGCTGCGCCTTGATAATCGTCTGGCTGCGCTCGCCCCTTGGACGCTTCGACTTGCGCGGCGGGCGGGGCAACACGTCCCGCACGTAGCGTTCGATCAGTTCCGCAAGGGTGTGCTTCTTGGCCTCGGCCGTCTTGAAGTGTCGGCCCTCGCGGATTGCGGACTCGGTATCCTGAGCCCACCTGCTTGCGTCGGTTTTGCGGGTGAACGTCTCGCTCTGCGGGGGATAGCCCTTCAGGCGAACCTCGACGCGGTAAGACGTCTTGCCCTTCTTGCTGATACGCTTCTGAATTGAAGCCATGGCCGAACCTCGCACTAGGTTGGGTTGTGGCTAGGGCCCTCGGGGTGTTACCAGCACCTCGGGGGCTCGCCCGTTTGGGGCCCAATGAAAGCGTACAACAAACGCCGATCAGATACAAAATCTGACGGGCGAATCCCATAAAGCATTGCCGAAGCTACGGAAACCCAGTGCGCCACGGGGGCGGGGCGCACTCACGGCGCAGTCGGGGCCGGAACCGGGGGTATTTTGGGGATATTGGGATTTCTGGGGGCGTTGCGCCGGCTCGCTTTCCGGGCCAGCCAGCCAGCCCCGGGCGACGGGGGAACCGATCCCGGGGGCGCCTCGGGCTGTCGCGGAATTTTGCGGATTTTTGCGGGCTACTGCGCCACCAGTGCGCCAAGGCGGCAGACCAGGCGCAAAGAAAAAGGGCCTGCATTGCTGCAAGCCATTGGTTTTCTTGGTGCCGGGAGCCGGAATCGAACCGGCACGGTGTTGCCACCGTCAGATTTTGAGTCTGATGCGTCTACCAGTTTCGCCATCCCGGCCTGGAATGGGGGGCCGCCCCTGCAGGCGAGGAGGGCAGTATAGCGGCTCGCCGACCCTGGGCAAGCCGCGCCCGGGAATGGCGATGCTAAGATTAGCGGCCCATGCGCCTCGCCGATTTTCGATTCGACCTCCCCCCCGAGCTCATCGCACAGTATCCCCTGCCGGAGCGCGGGGGGGGCCGGCTGTTGCACCTCGATGGGCCGACCGGGGCGGTCGTTGATCGGCGCTTCGCGGACCTGCCCGACCTGCTGCGCCCCGGCGATCTGCTGGTGCTGAACGACACCCGCGTCATGCGGGCGCGGCTCCTCGGGCGCAAAGAGAGCGGCGGGCAGGTGGAGGTGCTCATCGAGCGCCTGCTCGATGACCAGGAGGCCCTCGCACACGTGCGGGCGAGCAAGTCGCCAAAGGTGGGGGCGCGCGTACTCCTCGGCGGCGGCGAGGCGCTCGAGGTCCTCGGGCGCGAGGGGGATCTGTTTCGCATCCGCGCGCTCGACGCCAGCCTCCCGGCGTTGATGGAGCACCGCGGTCATGTGCCGCTGCCGCCCTATATCGCGCGGCCGGACGATGCGGCCGATCTGGAACGCTACCAGACGGTCTACGCGCGCCGGCCCGGGGCCGTGGCAGCGCCGACCGCGGGGTTGCACTTCGATGCGAATATGCTCGCCCGGGTCGCCGCGGAGGGCGTAGGCGCCGTCCATATCACCCTCCACGTCGGTGCTGGCACCTTCCAGCCGGTACGCGTCGAGGAAATCGCGGAGCATCAGATGCATGCCGAGTGGCTGGAGGTCGACGAGGCCGCCTGCGCGCGGATCCAGGCGACCCGGTCCGAGGGCGGGCGCGTGGTGGCGGTGGGCACGACGAGCGTACGGAGCCTGGAGACCGCCGCGGCGGACGGCGAGCTTCGGCCGTTTCGCGGCGACAGCCGGCTCTTCATCCGCCCTGGGTATCGCTTCCGGGTGGTGGACGTGATGATCACCAACTTCCACCTTCCCGAGTCGACCCTGTTGATGCTGGTCAGCGCCTTCGCCGGGTATGACCAGGTGATGGCGGCTTACCGCCATGCCGTCGCGGAGCGCTACCGCTTCTTCAGCTACGGCGACGCGATGTTTCTAACGCGTCGCGATTCTTCCGCGACCCCTGGCTAAGGGGACGGGCGGCGGGCCCGTTCGAAAACAGGACGACGCTGGCGACCAGGGGGGCGGGGGGACAAGACAGGCGAGCACGGCCCGACGGGGCGCTGAGTCGCCGATCCAGTGCAGCAAGCCGTGATCCAACCCTCAGATCCCCCGGGTGAGCCCGGTCAGGAGGCTTCGGACTGGACGCGCTTCCGGCGCAGCGGCTTTCCTCGGCGGTGGGAGGCGGGCTCCTCGGGCGCGAGCGGCTCGATACCACGCAGGCGGGTCCAGACCGGCTGCTCCGCCCAGGGGACGGGGCGCGGGCTGAAGAAGGTCTCCTCGAGCATCAGGATCTCGGTGCGCAGCGGCTCGGGACAGCGCTGGGCGAGCCGGGCGAGGTTGCTCGGCGGGGCGTCGGGCATAACCAGCCCGGCCCAGGCGAGCAGGGCCTGGCGCGCCGCGTTGGCGCTGCTCACGCCGTAGGCGTGACGGACCTCCTCAATGGCCGACTCCACGGGGTCGGCTGGGCGCGACGGGGGCGTCTGGATCGCGGTGGGCGGCTCGGGACGGGCAGGGGGCAGGGCGCCTGTGCGCCAGCGTGCGCCGAGGGCCAGGAGCAGTGCCGCCGCCAGCAGGAGGCTGATCCAGAACCAGGGGTTGGTGGCCGACGCCGGGCGGTCGGCTGGTCCCGCCGCCTCGGGTCCGGCAGGCACCTCGGCGGTCTGCCCGGGGGCCGCGGGTGCGCCCGCGCCGTCCGAGGCGGCGCGCTCGTCGCCGGTGGCGAAGGCGATGGCCTCGATCGCGCGCGCCGGCAGCATCGCCGTCTGGGCGCGCCCGTCCTCGGTGCCCCACCAGGCGAGCCGGATCTCGGGCAGGCGGTAGACCCCCAGCTCGCGGGGGCTCAACCGGATGCGGTCGACTCGCGTGCCGACGATCCCGCCGCGCTCGCGGCGGTCCCAAAGCTCGGGGGCAGTCGGCTGCTGCTGGAGCTGAAAAGGCGCATTGCTCACCACCCGCGGCAGATCGGCAGCGGGCACGCCCTCCGCCGTCAGTGTGATCACCCGCTCCACCGTCTGACCGGGACGCACGCGAATGACCTCGGGGCCGGCCTCGGTCAGGGTCAGCTTGCGTGCGGGCAGCCAGTCGGATCGCGGGATCCCCGGCGGGATGGTCCGCACCCGCAGCTTGAGCACAGGTGAAGATGCCTGGGTAAGGCCTTGATAACCGGCGCTCGCGACCTCGATTGGTCCGATCTCCACGAGCCCTGGCTCGTCGGCGAACACGGCGTAGCGCCGCTCGTAGACCTGATAGCTGCGGTCGGCCCGCGACAGCGGGTAGCGGTCCTCGCCCAGCGGCAGGACGCGCGCCCCCTGGGGCTTGGGATCGCGCAACGCGGCGGCGGGCAGCGGGCGGTCCGCGAGGACGCGCACGGTGAGCAGGGCCTGCTCGCGCACCCGCACCTCGGTTGGCGCGATCTCGGCCTCCACCAGGGCCTCGGCGTCGGAGGTCAGCCCCGTGGCGGTGGTATCGGGGGCGGACTGGGGAAAGGGCAGGGCGCCCATCGAGGGACCGGGCAGGGCGCCGCGATCGGCCCCGGGGACGTCCCAGCCCTGCCCGAAGGGACTCGGCAACAGGGGTGCGCTCGGGGCGATGGACGAGGGCTCGCCGGTGACGGTGAGGCGCAGGGGTGGACTGCGCTCGCCGCCGAAGGGGATGGGCGGGATCTCCAGCTCGCCGTTGCGCCGGGGCAGGAGCACGAGGGTGAGCGCATGACGCTCGCTGCGCCGCCCGTTGCGGATCGACACCGAGTGCTGGGAGCGCCGGTCGAGGATCTGAAAGTCCGCCTCCAGGACTGAGAGGTCCGGGCGCGCGTCGCCGCTCGTCTCGGCCTCCAGGACGAGCTGGATCGGCTGGTCGATCGCGGTGGACTCCTGCGACAGCCGAGCGCGCACCTCAGCGGCAGCGCCGCCCGCCGCGGCGAAGAGTACGAGGGCGAGCATGGGACAGAGTAGGGTGCGGATGCGGGGCATGGTCCTGCTGGCGGGGCGGGGCGGGGCGCGGCGAGGGTGGGCTCGGCCGCCGCCGGATTGCGGCCTTAGCCGCGATGCCTCGATTGTATACCCGAGACTCGGGGATGGCCCGCCCTGGTGGTCGGCCACCAACCATTCCAACTGCTGCCCTACTTGGCCCCCGGCTCCCGGTAATCCATACCGGGAGGACACTCAGAAGAGACGGCGCAGACGGACCGCAGCCGAACTGATCGGCCGCCTGCCGGCGACCGCCGCGACAGTCGGGGGCACATTCGGAATCGCCGGCCGGCCGCACCGCTTGGCACCAACGGGCGGTTGCCGTGCTAGCCTTCCCGACCATGCCGTCTCCGACCGCCAATCCGATCGCCGAGCCTTGCGCCGACGCGGCCGCGGTCGCGATCCGCCGGCGGGGCGGTGACTCGCCCCTGCCGGCCGATCCCGAGGCCCTGCTTGGGCGGCTCTACCAGGTCCGGGGGGCTGCTGCCGACGCCCTCGGTGCCGCGCCACTCGCCGGGTTGCACCCCGCTGGCGCCCTCAAAGACATCGACCGAGCGACCAATCTGCTCGCCGGGCAGATCGAGCGGCGTGGTCGGATCCTCGTCGTCGGCGACTACGACGCCGACGGCGCCACCGGTAGCGCGCTGGCCATGCGCGGGCTGCGGGCGCTGGGGGCGGCCCGCGTCGAGTATCTGGTGCCCAGTCGCTTTGCCTTCGGTTACGGCCTGAGCCCCGCGGTGGTGGATGCAGCCGCCCCGCGCCGGCCCGACCTGATCCTCACCGTCGACAACGGTATCTCGAGCCTATCCGGGGTGGTGCGGGCGGGCGAGCTGGGCATACCGGTCCTGGTGACCGACCACCACCTGCCGGGCGAGCGGCTCCCGGCCGCGGGGGCCATCGTCAACCCCAACCAGCCGGGCTGCCCCTTCCCGAGCAAGCACCTCGCCGGGGTCGGCGTAGTCTTCTACCTCCTTGCCGCGCTCCGGGCCCGCCTGCGCGAGGCGGGCTGGTTCGGCCCTAGTCGGCCCGAGCCCAATCTCGCCGAGCTGCTCGACCTCGTGGCACTGGGCACGGTCGCCGACGTCGTCACCCTGGACGCCAACAACCGCATCCTGGTGGAGCAGGGCCTGAGGCGCATCCGCGCCGGGCGCGGCGCGCCCGGGGTACGCGCCCTGCTGACCGTTGCGGGACGCGACCCGGCCCGGGCGACGGCGCGCGACCTCGGTTTCTACGCTGGGCCGAGGCTCAACGCCGCCGGGCGCCTCACCGAGATGTCGTTGGGGGTCGAGTGCCTGCTCTCGGACGACCCCGCCGCGGCGCTCGCCATGGCCCGCGAGCTCGACGCGCTCAACCGCCGCCGCCGCGAGATCGAGACCGCCATGCGCGAGGAGGCCGAGGCCCTGCTCGATCGCGTCGGCCTGGAGGGTGCCGCGCTGCCGCCGGGGCTGTGCGTCTTCGCCCCCGGCTGGCATCAGGGGGTGACCGGCATCCTCGCCGGGCGCCTGCGCGAGCGCTACCACCGCCCGGTGATCGCCTTCGCCGATGTCGGCGACGGCCGTTTGGGCGGCTCGGCCCGCTCGCTCGACGGGCTGCACATGCGGGACCTGATCGCTGCGATCGATGGACGCCATCCGGGGCTCATCGAGCGCTTCGGCGGACACGCGATGGCCGCGGGGCTGACCCTCAAGGGCGAGGCGCTCGCGGCGTTTCGCGCGGCCTTCGAGGCCGAGGTCCGGCGCGAGCTGGGCGACGACCCTCCGCTGCGCGAGGTCCTCTCCGACGGCGAGCTGCCGACCGAGGCCCTCTCGCTCCCGACTGCCGAGATGCTGCGGATCGCCGGACCCTGGGGCAAGGGGTTCCCCGAGCCACTATTCGACGGCCGCTTCGGGGTGGAGGACGCGCGGGTGGTCGGCGGGCATCATCTCAAGCTCCGCCTGCGCGCACTCGGCGGGCTGGCTGTCGATGCCATCGCCTTCCGCCAGGGTTCCGGGCTGGCCGCGCCCGGCGCCGCTGTGCACCTTGCCTACCGGCTCGACGTTAACGAGTACCAGGGCAGCCGCAGTGCGCAACTGATCGTCGAGCACCTGCGGCCAGCAGGACCGCGGTCGCAAGCCTAGCGCCCGAAGTGAACCTAGGGGGGACCAATGGTCGCGTACGACGAGTCGGACGAGGAAGGCGAGGGCGCGACCCCGGAGGGCCCCAGCCGCAGCCAGGTAAAGCGTGAGCACCGGGCGCTTCAGGACCTGGCGGAGCGGCTCCTGGCCCTACCGCGCGCGGAGCTGGAGCGACTGAGGCTTAGCGAGGCGACCTGGGTGGCGATCGACGAGACGGCGCGGATTCGCGACCCGCGTGCCCTGCGCCGGCACTACAAGCGGATCGCGAACCTGCTGGAGCGCGAGGACCCGGAGCCGATCGCCGCCCTGACCGCCGCGCGAGAGGCACTCGCCCGGCAGACCTCCGCCCGCCACCACGAGACCGAGCGCTGGCGCGAACGGCTGATCGAGGAGGGCGATGCGGCCCTGGGCGAGCTCCTCGCGCGCTACCCGACGAGCGATCGTCAGCAGCTTCGCGCCCTTGTGCGCGCGGCGCGACGTGACCGCGACCAGGGGCGCCCGGAGGGCCCGCGGCGGCTGTTCCGTGCGATCCGGGACCTTGTGGAGGGTGCGGGGGAGGGGTAGGGGGCCGCGCATCGCCTTTCCCGGAGGGCTTGTCCCGTTGATCCGGACTTCGGCCTGCCTGTACGATGTTGCAGTGCACAATCGGGCCGGGCGGGCGACGGGCGAATCCCGCGTCAAGAACCGGGTCGGGCAGGGTCGCCGACGCACAACCCGGGGGGGCTTCCGCCGGTCGAAGCACAGCGGTCGTCCGCCCGAGCGTGGAGCCCGCAGCGGGCCGTGCCCGATAACATTGAGGGGACAATGAAAACCCACCAGCGACCCGTATTCCTCGATCTCTGGCGCATCCGGCTACCGATCACTGGCTGGGCGTCAATCCTGCATCGCATTAGCGGTGTCTTGCTGGTCCTGACCGTCCCCTATGCGGCCTACCTGCTGGACCTTTCCCTGCGCGGACCCGAAGGGTTCGCGGCAGCCCAGGCGATCCTCGGCTCCGTTCCCGCGCGGCTGGTGCTGCTAGTCCTCGCCTGGGCGCTTGCCCACCACCTGCTCGCCGGCGTGCGCTTCCTGCTGCTCGACCTTGGGGTCGCGATCGATCGTCCAGCGGCGCGCAAGGGGGCCTGGGCCGCGATCCTCGGTGCCCTCACCCTGGCCGCGATCGGCGGAGGGCTGCTGCTGTGAGCCGGCGTGCCTCGGGACTACGGGCCTGGGCGCTGCAGCGCGCGACTGCGGTGTATCTCGCGGGCTTTGCGCTCTATCTCGTCATCCATGCCCTGACGCAGCCTCCCGCGGACTACGCCGCCTGGCAGGCCTGGGTTGCGCGCCCCTGGGTCAACCTCGGGCTGCTGCTGCTGGTCCCGGCGCTCCTGATCCACGTCTGGGTTGGGATGCGCGACCTATTGATCGACTATGTGCGCGTCACCTGGGCGCGCGTCCTGCTGCTCGCCCTGCTCGCCTTCGGCCTGATCGCCTCGGGTCTTTGGGCGGTCCAGGCCCTGATCCTCGCCCGCATGGGGTAAACACCCGATGAGCCTACCCAAGCGACGCTTCGACAGCCTGATCATCGGCGCCGGTGGGGCAGGGCTCAATGCGGCGCTGCGACTCTCCGCGGCGGATGCGCGGGTCGCGGTGGTCTCCAAGGTCTTCCCGACCCGCTCGCACACCGTCGCCGCCCAGGGCGGGGTGAACGCGGCGCTGGCCAACGTCCTGCCGGACGACTGGCACTGGCACATGTTCGACACCGTCAAGGGGTCGGACTACCTGGGTGACCAGGACGCCATCGAGTACATGTGCCGCGAGGCCATCCCAACCGTCTACGAGCTGGAGCACGCCGGGGTGCCCTTCTCGCGGCTCGACAACGGGCGCATCTACCAGCGCGCCTTCGGCGGCATGAGCCAGAACTTCGGCGGCGACCAGGCGGCGCGCACCTGCGCGGCGGCCGATCGCACCGGGCACGCCATCCTGCACACCCTCTACCAGCAGAACCTGCGCGCGCGCACCCACTTCTTCGACGAGTTCTTCGCGATTGATCTCTTGCGCGACGAGGAGGGCGCCATCCTGGGCGCCCTGGTGTTGGAAATCGAGACCGGCGCGCCGCTCGTGATTGAGGCCAAGACCACGCTGCTCGCGACCGGCGGCTATGGCCAGGTCTTCCGCACCACCACCAACGCCTTCATCAACACCGGCGACGGCATGGCCATGGCGCTCCGCGCCGGGGTCCCGCTGCAGGACATGGAGTTCTTCCAGTTCCACCCGACCGGGGTCGCCGGCAAGGGGATGCTGATCACCGAGGGCGCCCGCGGCGAGGGTGGGTATCTCATGAACGTGCGCGGCGAGCGCTTCATGGAACGTTACGCGCCCAAGGCGCTCGATCTCGCGAGCCGCGACGTGGTGAGCCGCGCCATCGCCACGGAGGTGCGCGAGGGCAGGGGGTGCGGGGAGGAGGGCGACCATGTCCTGCTCAAGCTCGATCACCTCGGGCGCGACGTGGTCGGCCGCCGGCTGCCGGGGATCAGCGAGATCTGCCGGACCTTTCTCGGGATCGATCCGGCCGAGGAGCCGATCCCCGTGTTCCCAACCGCCCACTACGCCATGGGCGGCATCCCCACCGATCGTCTGGGCCGGGTCGTGGCCCCAGCGCGGCACGGTCCCGAAGAGGTGGTCCCTGGGCTCTATGCCGCCGGCGAGTGCGCCTGCGTCTCGGTGCACGGGGCCAATCGACTGGGCGGCAACTCGCTCCTCGACATCCTGGTCTTCGGCCGCGCCGCCGGCAACGACATCATCCAGTTCCTCAAGGAGAAACCCAACCATCGTCCGCTCCCCGATTCAGCCGTCGAGCCCGCCCTGGCGCGGCTTGCGCGCTGGGACCGCAAGGGCGAAGGCGAGACCGTGCACGCGGTCAAGGCGGATCTGCGCAAGCTGATGGAGGACCACTGCGGCGTCTTCCGCACCGAGGCCGTCATGGCCGAGGGCGTCGACAAGCTCAAGGCCCTGCGCGAGCGCATCGACGGGGTGCGCCTGCGCGACCACAGCCAGACCTTCAACACCGCCCGCATCGAGGCCCTGGAGCTGGACAACCTGGTTGACGTCGGCATGGCGACCCTGATGTCGGCCCTCTACCGCCAGGAGAGCCGCGGCGCCCATTCACGTGTCGACTTCCCCAAGCGCGACGACGCCAACTGGATGAAGCACAGCCTCTACTTCCGCGAGGGCGACCGCATGGACTTCAAGCCCGTGCGCACCAAGCCGCTCACGGTGGAGTCCTTTCCGCCGAAGGAGCGGGTGTACTGAATGGCGAACTTCGGATTGGGGACCGCGGGCCCTTTGGCGGTGTCGAACCGCTTGTAGGCCCGGACGAGCGGCTGAACGCTAACCGCTGACGCCCTACCCGCTAACAAGGTCTTAACCGATGAAGCTGCGCGTCTACCGTTACAATCCTGACACTGACATCGAGCCGCGGATGCAGGCGTTCGAGGTCAAGTCCTGGCCCGGGATGATGCTGCGCGAGGCGTTGCTCGAGGTGCGCAAGCAGGACGAATCCTTCGCCTTCCGCCACTCCTGCGGGGAGGGGGTGTGCGGCTCGGACGGGATGAACGTCAACGGCCGCAACCGGCTTGCCTGCATCACGCCGGTGGCGGAGCTCAAGGAGCCGATCGATGTGCGCCCGTTTCCCGGACGGCCGGTGATCCGGGATCTCGTCGTCGATATGACGCAGTTCTACGAGCAGTACCGCAACGTCCGCCCCTACCTGGTGCGCAAAGACCCGCTCCCGGAGGCCGAGGTCCTCCAGTCGCCCGCCGACCGCGAGAAGCTCGACGGACTCTACGAGTGCATCCTCTGCGGCTGCTGCTCGACCTCGTGCCCCTCGTTCTGGTGGAACCCCGAGAAGTTCCACGGACCGGCGGCGCTGCTCCAGGCCTACCGCTTCCTGGCCGACAGCCGCGACCAGGCGACCGACGAGCGTCTCGACGATCTCGAAGGGCCGTACAAGCTCTTCCGCTGCCACAGCATCATGAACTGCGTCGACGTCTGCCCGAAGGGACTCAACCCAACGCGAGCGATCAACAAGATCAAGGACCTGATGCTGAGCCACGCGATCTGAGCCCGGCGAGCATGGACGCGGCCGAGGAGCTCCGCCGCCTGCGCTGGCAGTGCCGCCGGGGGATGCTGGAGCTCGATCTACTCTTCAGCCGATTTCTCGATGCCTGCTACAGTGGTCTGAGCAGTGAGGACAAATCCGATCTGCTCCGACTCCTCAACTATCAGGACCAGATCCTCCAGGACTGGTTTTTCCGGGCCGCCGTACCGGCCGACGTACGCCTGCGCGAGCTGGTCGCCCGCATCCGCTCGGTGCATTGCTGAGCCCTTCACCTCCTCGACCCGGGCCAGAGCGCGACGAGAAGGGCGCCCGGGCGGCATTTTCCGGCTCTCTTACGTTTCGTGTGGGCAAGGGTGCCGACTCGTTTGATTCACACGGAGGCCGTGGCACGGGGTTGGGCTTGGAACGGAGAGGCCGGCAGATGAGTGAGCTTGCCGGCGACGAGGTAAGCGACGGTGATCAGATGCTTGGTGGTGGCGTAGCCGCGGGCCTTGGCCTTGGCGGC
>JALOTB010000156.1 GCA_025458165.1 Chromatiaceae bacterium
AAGGCGTCGGCGACCTTGTGCCGACGCCACTGACCGTGACGCCCGCTGATTTTCGCCGCTTCGGACCAATACTCGGCGGCGTCGAATCCGAGCATCGGGCCGGCGGCGGGGGCAGTGCAACGCCCGGCCGCCGGCCTGAGGCCGGGAGCCCGGCATCCAACCCCCGCCGCCCCGTTTCTGTGGGTGGCCGTTTCCGAGGCCAGAGAGAAGCCATGAACGCCCGTGAACGCGTCGGCGCCTGGATCGAGTCGCGTCCGATCCAGCGCATCATCGTTGCCCTCATTCTCATCAACGCCGTGACCCTGGGACTCGAGACCTCGCCGAGCGCGATGGCCCGGGCGGGCGAGCTCCTGATCGCCATCGACCGGGCGATCCTCGCGGTCTTCGTGCTGGAGATCGCGCTCAAGCTCTTCGCCCAGGGGCTCGCCTTCTTCCGCCGCGGCTGGAACGTCTTCGACTTCCTGGTGGTGGGCATCGCGCTGATCCCGGCGAGCGGGCCGCTGGCGGTGCTGCGGGCGCTGCGGGTCCTGCGGGTGCTGCGCCTGATCTCGATGGTCCCGCAGCTCCGGTTCGTGGTGGAGGCCTTGCTCAAGGCGGTGCCGGGGATCTCGTCCATCGCCCTGCTGATGCTGGTGCTCTACTACGTGTTCGCGGTCATGGCCACCGGGCTCTTCGCCGCCCAGTTCCCCGACTGGTTCGGCAGCGTCGGGGCCTCGCTCTACACCCTGTTCCAGATCATGACCCTGGAGAGCTGGTCGATGGGCATAGTGCGGCCGGTGATGGAGGTCTATCCCTACGCCTGGATCTTCTTCATCCCGTTCATCCTGCTCTCGACCTTCACCATGCTGAACCTCTTCATCGGCATCATCGTTAACACCATGCAGACCCTGCACGAGGCCAACCATGCCCGCGAGCAGGCGCGCATCGCGCAGGTGGTGCACCAGGACACGGCCTCGGTCGCCGATGAGGTGCGCGCCCTGCGCCAGGAGCTCGCCCGCCTGCGCAGCGCCCTCGACGGGGGTGCGGGCGGCGCAGTCGTGGCGGGTGGGCCGCGCTCCGCGAGCGAGATGGGCTGAGCTGGGCGGGATGCGCCCCATAGGGTGGAGAGCCGCGCGGGGACGTCCACCGCCGCCGGACGCCGAATGCGTTGCGCTTAGCCCGGGCCTGAGCGCTACTGATCCAGCGCGACGGGTCGGATTCCGCGGCGGCTGTCCCTATGGAGGCACGTACGCGAACGTTCCATTAGCAGATGCTCTCTCGCCGGCCTTGGTCAGTCCGAGGTACCGTCGGTGACCCGCGAGGGAGACCGGTGTACGCCGCCGGAAGTGCCGCCGAAAACCGCTGGCGTGCTGGCGGCACATGCCCGAAGTTACAACGACTCTGGAGAGGGAGTAGAGCACTGGCAGGGCGCGGGGCTGTGTGTCGAGCTCCGGCACCGGAGCCAGCGCACGGCGTTCAAGGCCGGTGCCCTCGCTGCGGGGCTCGAGCGTTCCGACGCCCCCTTCGTCGCGATCTTCGATGCGGACTTCATCCCGCCGGCGGATTTCCTACGCCGCACCGTCCCGCGCTTGCTCACCGAACCGCGGCTTGCCCTGGTCCATTGGTGACTATGACCGACATAATCGGCAGGGCGCAGCAGGCGCCATCCTCCAACCGACTCGAAACGCCGAAGCACCCGTGATGATGAGTACCGTCAGTTCTCCCGGATCGTTGCTGCTTCTCGCCCCCGCGCTGATGCTGGCCCTGGCCGCCGTGCCCCCGGCGGTGGCTTCCCGGCATCCGCTGACCATGGGCCGGCTGGTGCAGGGCGCCGCCCTGGCGGGCCTCGCTTTCACCCTCGTCGCAGCCGTCTGGTCGACGCTGGCGGGGGCGAGCGCGCAACGCACGCTGGTCGTGCTGGGCAGCGACACGGGGCCCATCCCGCTGGCGCTCTCGGTGCTCGCCGACGGCCTGACCTTCACCATCCTCGGCCTGGTGGCCCTGGTCGTTGCCCTCATCGCCCGCTACAGCACGAACTACCTGGCCGGCGAGGACGCCCACGGCCAGTTCTTCCGGTGGCTGGCCCTGACGGCCGGCGCCTTCATGCTGGTGGTGATTGCCGGCAACATGCTCATGTTCGTGCTCGCCATCTTCTTGACCGGCAGCGGGCTCAACCGGCTGCTCACCCATTATCGGGACCGACTGCCGGCGCAGATGGTGGCCCACAAGAAGCTGCTGTTCAGCCGGATGGCGGACACCAGCCTGCTGGTTGCGGCCCTGCTCATCGCCGCCAGCGAGGGTACCTCGTCCTTCGAGGGCATCGCGGCCGCTGCTGCGCAGGGGGAGCTCAGCTGGCCGCTGCACCTGGCGGCCTGGCTGATCGTCGCTTATGCGATCCTCAAAAGCGGCCAATTCCCCTTCCACGGCTGGCTGCTTCAGGTCATGGAGGCGCCCACCCCGGTCTCGGCCCTGCTGCACGCCGGCATCGTCTACAGCGGGGCGATCGTCGTGTTGCGCACCCACGAGCTGCTCCTGGCCGACGGCCTCGCCCTGGTGGTCCTGGCGCTGGTGGGGCTGATGACCGCGGCCATCGCCTCTCTGGCCATGCTGACCCAGACCGCTATCAAGAGCTCGCTCGCCTGGTCCACGGCGGGCCAGCTCGGCTTCATGCTCCTCGAGCTCGGCCTCGGCCTCTTCGTCCTGGCGGTGCTCCACCTGATTGCCCATTCCCTGTACAAAGCGCACGCCTTCCTCTCATCCGGGAGCATGGTGGACGTGTTGCGGGCCCCCAGCTCGAAACCCAAGCGGACCCCAACGCCCCTGACCTGGGCCGCCGCCGTGGCCGTGAGCGCGGCCATCACCTTCGCCATGGGCGCGGCCTGGGGCATCACGCTGGCCAACGAGCCCGCCCTGGTTGCCATCGGCACCATTGTGGCCGTGGCCGTGGCGCAGCTGCTCCTCGCGGGCTGGGCGGGGGCGGCGCTGACGCTGCGTGTGGTTGCCGTATCCGTGCTGGTCACGGCCGTCTATTTCGGGCTTCATAGCCTGTTCGCCGCCGTCTATTCCGGCGTGCTGGCGCCCATCCCCCGCGAGGTGCCGGCGGGCCAGTACCTCCTGCTCGCACTGGTGGCCGCGGTGTTCATCGGCCTGTCCTACTTCCAGGCCGTACTCATCCATCGACCCCCGGCACCCTGGCTCCTGCGCCTCTACGTGCACCTCTACAACGGTCTCTACACCGACATGCCGGTCGAGCGCCTGGTCTACCGGGTGTGGCCGGCCCGCTTCAGGGACCTGCCCGGGCGCCGGGGGGGGCTGCAGTCATGACTCCGTCACAGGCCGATCGACGCGCCATGAACGACCAGGTTACGCAAGGGGCGGCGGGCGCCGCGCAGGACGCCGGGTGCTGGACCGACCCGGCGGTGGACGCCGTGTGCGGGCGCTTTGCCCCCTTCTGGCCCCTGGACGCCATGGTCGCCACCAACCCGTACCTGGGATTCGTCGAGCAGCACTTCGATGCGGCGGCCGAGTACCACCGACGCATCGTCGGGCGGCCCATGACCATGCGTAGGGACTGGTTCCTCGAGCAGATCGCCGCCGGCCGCATCACCGACGCCGACCTGGAGGAGGCATTGGCCCGCAGCGGCTCCCACCTGGACCTCGCCGGCCTGCGGGCCGCGGTGGAGGAGCCCGTACCGCTCGCGCTCCCGCAGCTCCTGTATTCCCACATGCGCGACGGGCGCTACCGTCCCAGCCACTCGGGCTACGTGGTCCAGCAGACCAGCCAGTTCTGCGCCGCCTACTACGACCTCGGCCAGGCGATCTGGCCCATGCCGCGCTTCGGCGACGGCCTGTACGGATCCTGGCGGAACTACACCCTGATTGACCGCAGCCCCCTGGGCATGGACATCCACGGCGCCCGTGCGGCGCTGCGGACCCTGCCGGACTCGCCGCGGGACGCCCTCCAGGTGGCGGTCGAGCGCATGCGGGTGCCCGCGGACCGGCTGGAGGACTTCCTCTTCGTCGCACTGTCCACGGTCGGCGGCTGGGCCAGCTACACCCGCCACCTGCGCTGGGTCGCCGAGCTGCGGGGCGGGCGCAACGACGACATCGTCGACCTGCTCGCCATCCGGGTGGTGTGGGAGGCCCTGCTCCTGGCCACCTGCCAGCGTCCCGCGCACCGCGAGCAGTGGCTGCAGTCCCTCGGCTCCTGGCCCCGTCGGCTGCGCCCGGAGCAGGCGCGAGCCCTGGAGGTGAACCTCATCCTGCAGCGGGCCCTGGAGATCGGCTACCAGCGCGGTCTGGTGGCGGGCCTGCGCCAGGCCGCCGGCGAACGGCCGGCAACGGAGGCACCCAGGCCGCCGGCGCAGGCGGCCTTCTGCATCGACGTGCGCTCCGAGGTCTTCCGGCGCGCCCTCGAAACCGCCGACAGCGAGATCGAGACCCAGGGCTTTGCCGGCTTCTTCGGCGTCATGGCCGAGTACCGTCCGCTGGGTGCGGCGCGTTCACGGACCCACCTCCCGGTGCTGCTGCCGGCACGCTACCGGGTGTGCGAGAGCGCCGGCGACGGCGGCGGGGCCCGCACGGAGGCCCTGCTGGCGCGGCGCAAGCGGTTCCTCGGACTGTCCAAGGCCTGGAAGCAGTTCAAGCTATCCAGCGCCTCCTGCTTCTCGTTCGTCGAGTCGGCGGGACTCCTCTACGCCCTCAAGCTCGTCACCGACAGCCTCGGCTGGACCCGTCCGGTGCCCGACCCGGAGACCGTGGGGCTGGGGCGGGCCGCAACCGCGGCCCTCCGCCCCGATCTGGACGCG
>JALOTB010000014.1 GCA_025458165.1 Chromatiaceae bacterium
CCAGACCGCGCCTTCCCGCGTAAGATCAAACCGGCCAAGCTCCACGGCTTCCACCCCAACTACAAGCGCTGCCGGTGAGCCTTAACTTAATGGCATTGAATTCAAGCCTGCTCACCTTCGTCTGCGGAACGCGTGGGCTTTCACCCGACGAGCAGATCCTCGGTCGACCCGGACACGCGCGGCACCTGCACGCGCTCCGCCGGCACCTGCACCGAACGATTGGGTGTGGGGCGTGGGTGAAACATGACCCCACCAACCTCACCGAGCCATTCCCGCGGGCGATGCGCGATCAGTTCGGCGCCCACCGGCGGGTCTTCGACCGCTACGGCAACTACATTTACGCCGCAGTCGAGGTGCCCCAGGATGCCGGGCGCGCCCGCGAGCTGGTCGCGGCCTTCCTTGACTTCTATGCCTGGGAGCGCGGATGGACACCGCTCAAGAGGGCGGCAGACGAAAGCAATGCACTCAAGCTCAGCCTGCGCGCGAATCTCTTTGGCAAGATCGCGACGGAGGATCTTTACGCCTTGCTTCGAGAACGACGCTTTCTCATCCTGCAAGGACCGCCCGGTACTGGCAAGACACGGCTTGCCACTGAGCTGCTTGAGCGCTCCTTCGGAGGCAACGGAATGGCGGTTCAGTTCCATCCGGCCGTCACGTACGAGACCTTCGTGGCCGGCATCTCGCCCGACGTGGGTCAACAGTCGTTGCGCTTTGACATCAAGGGGGGCTGGTTGGTAGAGGCGGCAGAGCAAGCGAGGGATTCGGACTTCCTTTTGGTCATCGACGAAATCAATCGCGCCGATCTCGGTCGAGTACTCGGTGAGGCCATCTTCCTCTTCGAGCCCCGCGAGATCGCGCAGGGAAGGGGTCGTCGCGTCAAGCTCCCGCAACGGCTCAAAAACGGTAATGCGCACCTCGAAATCCCAGCCGGTCTCTTCGTCCTCGGCACCATGAACAGCGCTGACCGCTCCATTGCCATGATCGACCTTGCCGTCCGACGGCGATTCGCATTCGTCGATCTCTGGCCCGACGTGGAAGTCGTTGCCCAACAGGGCATACCTCTCGCCACCGAAGCCTTTGGACGACTTCTCGACATCTTTTCCCAGTATGCTCCGGACGATGCGCTGGTCCTCGTTCCCGGCCATGCCTACTTCTTAGCCGCATCCGTGGCTGAGCTGGCAAATCGCCTGCGATACGAGCTTGCACCCTTGATCCTGGAGTACCTGCAAGAGGGCCGTCTCGGGCCCTGCGAGAGCGAACTGCGCGCCTATCTTGACTGGTTGGATACCTGGTTGGATACCGCGGTCGCTGGCTATGGCGCAAGCGCGTAACGGCGCGGGGCGCAACGTCCCTTTCCTGCCGGCATGGAAACCACAGGAGCACCAGCTTCTGGTGCTCGACGATCAGGGTGCGCCCAAGTCAATCAAGCCGTCGGACTTTGGCATTGGCGGCCGTGACCGCAGCTGGAACGCCCAAGCCCAAAACTTTATCTCAGCCAACCTCCCCCAGCTCCACGCGCTCAGCGTCGAACCGGAACTCGTCCCTCACCGAGACGGCATCGATCTCAGGCTGCGCCCAAGCGGCGTGGTAGGTGCCGTGCCCCTACTCGCGCCGGATACGCGCAAAATCACCGGAGGTCTGTTAGTTCGCCCGCGCTTCGGATGGGACGGGATAGGGCCTCTATTGGAGCGAGTCGGCTGGTCCGCGCAACCGAGAATCCTCGATCTTCCAATGGTGCCGGGTAGTGCTCGAGAGGTACCACCGTGGGTCTTGGCTGGCCCGGTGCTTGACCGGCTGGCTGCCCTGCTAAAGGAACTCCGACGCGGATTCCGGATGCAGGAGGCGGTGCGAGAATCGCCACGAGGTCAGATTCTCTGGGGGCGATACGTGACTCAACAGATCACGCGCGGGACCTACCACCAACTGCCCTGCCGCTATCCCGATCTGGGACCCGACATTGTGCTACGGGGCCATCTGCGCTGGGGTATTGAGGTCGTGCAGCGTTCGCTTGGGCCTTATTCAGTCAGCGACGCGATCGCGCGCCATCTCGCTGAACGCGCGCGTGTACTGCTCTTAGACCTTCAAGACACACCAGCTCGCGCACCGGATCATCGCTCCCTGAATCTACATAAGCGCGGCACCGGATTGCTTTCACAAGCCCTATCCCTGGGACTCGAAGCACTTGGCTGGATTGTCGATGAACGCGGTCTTGCTGGCCGCTCGCAGAGCGACGGCCTCGCTTGGGCAATGCCGATGTATGCGGTCTTCGAGCGCTGGGTCGAGCACGTCTTCCGTACCTGGGCTAGCGGCTTTGGGGGAAGTATCCGTTCCGGCCATACCCGTCAAACGAACGTGCCAATCCAGTGGCTCCGACCCGGCTATCGAAGTTTGACAGGATTGGTCCCAGACCTCGTGGTGCACCACGGAACACGAATCTACGTGATCGACGCGAAATACAAAGGGCATTTCCAGGAACTGGACGAGACTCGGTGGACCGCCCTAGCCGACGAATTGCGTCAAGAGCACCGGCACGATGTCCATCAGGTCCTGGCGTACGCCGCGTTGTTCGAGGCACCAGAGGTAATCTCGGTCCTTGTGTATCCGATGCACCATGCGACCTGGCAGCGCCTCGCCGCCCAGCGTCGAACGGTGGCTAGGGCGCTGCTCTCGGCAGGGGGGCGACCCGTCATGTTGGCAGTCCTCGGCCTGCCGATGGTCCTGCCGAACGACATCGGCATCGCGTCACTGGTGGGCACGTTGGACGAACTCCGCGCGTCCTGACGCAGCAACGTCTCGCGCATTTCGGACCGTCTCCGTCAGTCGCCCTCGGCACGCCCCGGCCCTCGCGCACGATTCGGCGGAACATGCACCCGCGCCTGCTGCGAAGGGGCGCTGACTCCGCATTGGCCAAAATCCCCGCTCGCGCGCATCCACCCGGAGGCGGATCTTCCCGGCCTGCCGCAACACCTGGCGCAGGCTCCGCGGGCGCCGTTTCGGGCCCACGTCGGGTTCATCGGCGACATCAGCCGTCACGACGGGGCCTTCCCAGGCCGCGGCGGCGGGCCGTCGTGCGATGGGAAAAGAGACGGCCGGATCGAGGTGCTGCTGAGCCCAGGAGCGGTCGCGATCACAGCCCCATCAGCGCCCGCGCGATGGAGAAGTAAACCACCAGCCCGCTGGCGTCGACCAGGGTGGTCACCACCGGCGCGCTGACCACCGCCGGGTCGATCCCCAGACGCCGGGCGAGCAACGGCATCCCGGACCCGACCAGGGTCGCCAGGGTGCAGATCGCAACCAAGGTGAGCGACACCGTGGCCGCCAGGGCCGGGCCGAACAACAGCACGACCGGCAGGTAGGCGATCGCGGCGACCGCGGACCCGAGCAGGAGCCCGACCCCGGTCTCGCGGAAGATCACCCGGATCGGGTGCGCCTGGTCGATCTCGCGGACCGCCATGGCGCGGATCACCGTGGTGGCCGACTGCGCCCCGCTGTTGCCGCCGATTCCGATCAGGAGCGGTATGAAGAGCGAGAGGCTGATCGCCTGCTCCAGCAGAGACTCGAAGGCGCTCAGCACATTGACCGTGAGCGCCCCGGCAAGTCCGAGCAGCAGCAGCCAGAGCAGCCGGGCGCGCGTCAGGCGGAGCAGACCGATCGAGAAATAGGGCCGGTCGAGCGGCTCGCTCGCGCCGGCGCGGGCGAAGTCCTCGGCCTCCTCCTCCCGCACCACGTCCATCGCATCGTCGACGGTGATCAACCCGAGCAGGCGTCCCGAGTCGTCGACCACCGGCAGGGCCAGCAGGTCCTCGGCCTGGATCAGACCGGCGACCCGCTCCTGATCCGTCTCAGGGCCCACGCTCGGGACCTGGGTGCGCATCACCTCACCGACCGTCTCCTCCGGGTCCGCGAGTACCAGCGCGTCCAGCGGCACCAGGCCGACCAGCCGGTCCTCGTGGTCGAGGACTGGGAGCAGGTGCACGGTGCCCGCCCGGTGACCCTCCTGGCGGATCAGCGCCAGCGCCTCGTCCACCCCGAGCCAGGGCCGCAACGGCAGATACTCCGGACTCATGATGCGCCCCGCGCTCTCCTCGGGAAAGGCGAGCAGCTTGTGGGTAAGCCGGCGCTCGCGAGGGCTCAGCCGCGCGAGCAGGGCCTTCGCGACGATCTCAGGTAGGGTCTCCAGCAACCGCACCCGGTCATCCGGGTCGAGGTCCTCGAGCAGGCGGTCGACCTGGTCGTCGCGCAGAAAGGCGAGCACGTCCTCCTGAAGGGGGGCCTCTAGCTGCTCGAAGAGCTCACGCGCCCGCTCGGGGGGAAGCCGCGAGAGGGCCGCCGCGCGCTCGGGGGGATCGAGGCGCCGCAGTCGGTCGAGGACGCTGAGTGACTCGGATGGGGTCGCGTCAATCGTCACGATTGGAACCCTCCAAGCAGCGCGGCCATCACCCCGAGCAGAAGCAGGACGACGAGTGCGTTGGGCCAGGCGCCGAGCCTGGCCTCGACGCGGCGCGCAACCCGGGTCGGATCGAGCGCCCGGGCGGCTCGGCCGATCCCGGCAAGCACCATTGCGCGCACCGCGGGCAGCCCGATAGTGCCGCACCAGCGGGCGCCCCGCAGCACCCGACCGAGGGCCCCGGCAACCGGGACTAGGATATCGCCGGCCGGAATCACCGCCACCCCCGCCCAGCGGCCGAGCCAGACCCTGCCCAGCACCAGCGGCACCGCGAGCAGGACCGGCCAGAGGCTCGCGGTGAGACTGGCTGCCGACCAGAACCCGGCCGGCGCCGGTCCCAGCCACCAGGGGACCAGCGCCAGCGCGACGATCAAAAGGAGCCAACTCGCGGTCATCCCCCCACCCGCGTCATGGGCCGGGTTGGTCTCGGTTGGGCGCGCCACCAGCAGGAGAAAGCGCCCGACCTTTTCGTTCTACGCGCGGCGACTGCCCTCATGGGCCATCGAGCCGAGGAGCGCTGAGCAAGGCGAGGTCCCCGTTCCAGTCCGCCGCGTGCCGCCGGTCACGGATTCTCGCCGAGCGCTGGGATACAAAGGATCGGCCCATGAGGCGGAGGACGGCGAGATGACAAGCGGCACCCGCGTAGGCTCCCTACTGATCGGTCTGCTCCTGATCGGGGCGGGGCTGGTCGCCCTGCCGCTGGGGCAGGACTGGGAGATCGTCGCGCCCTTCCTCTTCTGCGGCCTGGTCCTCGCCTGGGGCGGTTGGCGCTCGGTCCGCTCGGGCTGGTAGCCGACTCCGCTCCCCTGGCCCGTCCCCAAGCCATCCCCTCCCCACCCGCGGGTTTGCATTCTCTCGCGCGAGCCCCCTCCTGGTTTCAGTGGCTTACCGTCGCCGTCCATGGCTGGAGGGGTATTCCCTTAAAGTCAATGAGGATTCTCCTTTACGGGGTGCGCTGATCGGCGTATCGGCCCTCTTAGGAGTGTGCGTCCGCGTGCGGCGGGAGGCGGGAGGCGGGAGGCGGGAGGCGGGAGGGGGGAGGCGGGAGGCGGGAGGGGGGAGGCGGCAGGGACTTTTGCAGTCATGCCCCTGGCGCACCACCTAGACCGTTCAGTCTTACCCCCGAGCCGGGCGCACAAGGCGGCAAGCAATGCCGAGGGCCAACCCAGACGCAAGGAAACCGGAAGGAGGGCAAAGATGAACGTCACCACCAGCGAGGGCGCCCGGGCGCGCGAGGCCGACTCGGCGACCCACGGACCCCGAGACACCGACCAGCACACCGACTTCAACTCACCGCGGAGCGATGGGCGCACCCGCTACGCGCCGCGCTGCCGGGGGCGGATGCTGGGCCTGCACGCCCTGACCGTCGTCGGGCTGATGCTCACGGCGGGAGGGGCCATTAGCACCGCGCATGCGATCGACGAGCACGAATCCATCACCGCGTACACCGGTCCCGAGGTGTGCATCGGCTGCCACGAGACTGCGGCCCAAGCCGCGCACGGCGGGGTGCATTACCAGCAGGGCGGGGCCTTCCCCGACGTACTCAATGTCCCCGCGGAGTTCTACGCGGCCGGCGAGCGGCCCGCCCACCCCGCAGAGGAGACCGTCGCCACCGGACTCAACACCTACTGCGGCACCCACGAGGGCTCACCCCGTTTCACCTGCGCCGGCTGCCACGTGGGCAATGGACGCTTCCCCAAGGCCCCGGATGAGATGGACTTCCCGGCCTTTCCCTTCGAGTTCGAAGATCTCACCGTTGAACAACAGAATGAACTGTCCAACATCGACTGCCTGATGTGTCACCAGGAGGCCTACAAGCGCTTCCCGGACTGGACCAGAGTAGATGGCTTCGCTGACCTCGTGATCGAGAACGTCAGGGAGGATCTCGTAGACGGTGTGCTAACGCTGGTCCGCGACGATACCAGCTCCGTGACCCGCACCGGCTACGCCGGTATCCCCAACGTCGACCCGGACACCCTGGACTTCCAGTTCCTGCCAGCGGGCAGCGACACCTTGCCAGAAACGGTCCCGATCGCGCCGATGGACCTCACCACCCTGAAGGCGGCGCAGACGGTGCACGCCACCACCCGGGCCGCCTGCCTCAACTGCCACGCCGGGGCGGCCGGGTCCGACGGGGCCAAGCGCGGCGACCTGTTCCGCGCGCTCGCCAACGACGCCCCGCCCGAGCTCGACTACCACATGAGCCCGCAGGGGGCCAACCAGACCTGCTCGGACTGCCACAACGCCGGCGGCCACCGGCTGCGCGGGCGCGGGCTCGACCTGCGCCCCAGCGACGTCCCCGAGCGGTTCACCTGCGCGCACTGCCACACCGATCAGCCGCACAAGGACTACAGCGCGGCGGACGGCTCCAAGCGCGACACCCATGCCACCAAGGTCGCCTGCCAGACCTGCCACATCCCGCGTTACGGCAAGGCGGCAGTCGGCACCGAGGTCGCGCGCGACTGGCAGGACCCGCACCCCTCGGCCAAGGCCTGCGCCGGGCGCGGCGGCTGGCTGCCGCGGGAGGACAAGGACCATGACCTGGTCCCCTCCTACGTCTGGTTCGACGGTCAGAGCGCCGTCTACTACCTCGGGGCCGCCCTGAGCGAGCTGCCGACCATCCCGCTCGCGCCGAAGATCGCCGCGAGCTTCGTCGGCGACTTCAAGACGGGCCAGAAGGCCTACGTCATGGCGGCACCCACGGCGATCATCGGCGAGGACGGGCAGCTCAACCGCCATCGCGGTGCGCAGAGCCCGGAGGCGAAGATCTATCCGATGAAGGAGCACTGGGGGAAGCTCGCAACGGATGGTGAGGTCCTGATCGGGCACTCGACCTTCGAGTTCTTCCGCACCGGCAGCTTCTGCCGCGCGGTAGCCACGGGCCTGGGGAGCAATCCAGACGCCGAGTGCCCCGAGGGCGTGCCGGGCATGGAGCTGCCCGCCGGCATCGAGGTCGTCGCGGTCCACACCTTCCAGACCATCAACCACGGGGTCGAGCCCAAGGGTCGGGCGCTCGGCTGCGGCGCCTGCCATGCGAGCGAGGGTACCGGCCCGCCGCGTATGCAGCTCAAGGGCGAGCTCGGCTACGGGCCGCGCCAGGGCGAGAGCCTGGTACCGGGTAGCCAGCAGCGCGGCCGGCTCGGCGGCAACCTGCGCCGAATCTGCGCCCAGTGCCACGAGGACACGCCCCAGCCGCAGGGCTTCGCCGCGGTTCACAGCGTGCACGTGGCCGAGCAGGGCACCGACTGCGCGGCCTGCCATGACTTCTCCCGCCCGGCCCGCGGGTTGAGCCTGAAGGCGTCGAGCCCGAAGAAGAAGGGCGCCTGAGCCCCAACCGGCGCCACCATCCGCCCGCCCGGGGCCGCGGCTCCGGGTGGGCGCAAGCAAGACCGACGCCCCCGAGGCGTCAGCTCCGCCTCGGGGACGTCGCTCACTGCGATGGCCCGCGAAACCGCCGCCAGTCGATGCCCAGCCGGCGCATGCGTGACCTCAGGGTGTGGGGGTTGATGCCGAGCCGGCGCGCCGCGCCGAAAGGGCCCTCGACGCGCCCGAGGCAATCGGCGAGGGCCGCCTCGATGTGACGGCGGGCAGCGGCGTCGAGCGTCTCACCGGCCTCCTCGCCCCGCTCGAGACCAACCGCAACCGTTGGCGCCGGCGCCCGGCCGACGCCGAGGGCGGTCGCGATCTGCAAGGGGCCGCCGTTGCCGAGGATCGCCGCGCGCTCGAGCACCGCCGAGAGCTCGCGCACATTGCCCGGCCAGGGGTAGGCACGCAGCAGCTCCAGGTCTTCCGCCGTCGGCAGGCTGGGCGCAAGCCCCAGCCGCTTCGCCGCGCGCAGGGCGAAGTGGGCGGCCATGGCGGGGATGTCCTCCACCCGCTCGCGCAGGGCCGGCAGGCGGATCGGAAAGACGTTGATCCGGTACCAGAGGTCGGCGCGGAAGCGCCCGGCCGCGACCATCGCCACCAGGTCGCGATGGGTGGCCGCGACCACCCGCACGTCGACGCGGAGCTGGTGCTGGCCGCCGACGCGCTGGAAGGTCCCGTCCTGGAGGATGCGCAGCAGCCGTACCTGCACCGCCGGTGTGAGCTCGCCGATCTCGTCGAGGAACAGGGTGCCGCCATCGGCGCGCTCGAACCAGCCCTTGCGCTGGGCCGAGGCCCCGGTGAAGCTCCCGCGCTCGTGGCCGAAGAGCTCGCTGTCGGCGAGCTCCGGCGGGATGGCGCCGCAGTTGACGCGCAGGAAGGGCCCCGCCGCGCGGCGCGAGCGACTGTGGATGGCGCGGGCGACGACCTCCTTGCCCGAGCCGGTCTCGCCAAAGATCAGCACCGGGGTATCTGCCGGCGCGACCAGGTCGACGCCGCGCATCACCTCGCCGAGGCCCGACTCCGCCCCCACCACGGTATCGGCGATGTCCTGCCGGCCGAGCCGGGCGAGCAGCGAGGCGCGGTCGGCCTCGGCCGCCTCGCGCAGCGCCGAGAGCTCGCGCACCATGCGGTCGTTCTGCACCGCCACCGCCAGGGGATCGAGCAGTGCCGCGAGCATTGGCTCGTGCTCGGCGGCAAACGCCCCCGGCTCGGCCACCGTCAGGACCGCGGCTCCGACGGCGCTCCCCTCCAGGACCAGCCCGCCCGCCAGGATCCCACCCGACACCCCGTTCGGCAGCAGACCCGGTAGACGCCGGTCGATCTCCGCGGCGGTACCCCGCGCGATCGCGCGGGTGGCGCACCAGGCGATCAAGCGCTCGCAGGTCTCCTCGGTCAGTGGCTCCTCGGCGCGCGTCGGGCGCGCCGCCGGTCCGACCGCGGCGAGCGTGTCCAGGCGTCCACGGACGCTGTCGATCTGACGAACGAGCAGACCGTCGATCGGCAAACGTCGCGACACGACCTCGGCGATCGCCTGGGCCGACTGCTCGATGTGGATGTTGCGGCAGGCCTGTTGCCAGACGTCGAGCAGCAAGGGGAGGAAGCGGTCCATCGGTCGTGGCGACAAGTCACAGAAAAACTGTCCGATGGGTCAGATTTTCGACGATATGTCACAGCTCTGCCAAGATCCCCCGCCGGCCACTGTGGCTTTGGCGCAGTGATCCTAGGCAAATCGGTCGCTTAGCCATGTTGGCACAGAAGCTGATACGCACTCGCTGAGGCACTGCCCTCGACCGTCACAGCCAACCGAACCGGAGCGCATCATGGTCCGCGAAGCCGCCCTCAGCCTCGGAGACTTCTACGCCTGGCACCGCCGCCGCCTGACGCTCTGGCTGGCGCTGGTCACCCTGGTCGTCGCCCTGCTCGTCGTCCACGGGATCGAGCCTGGCTGGGGGTTGCTGCCGGGCTTCCTCGATGGCGTCACGGGTCAGGCACTGCTCGCCGTCTTTCTCGCCGCGCTGGTGTGCGAGTACATCGACTCCAGCCTGGGCATGGGCTACGGGACGACGCTCACGCCGCTCCTGCTCCTCGCCGGCTTCGAGCCGCTGCAGATCGTGCCCGCGGTGCTCTTTTCCGAGCTGCTCACCGGAATCGCCGCCGGCGTCCTGCATCACCGCGACGGCAACATCGATCTCCTTGGCGACGCCCGCGCCCGCCGCACCCTGATGCTGCTCACCCTGCTCAGCGCCGCCGGGGCCGTCACCGCGGTGACGCTGGCGATCTCCATCCCGAAGTTCTGGTTCTCGCTCGCCATCGTCGTCATCGTCCTCGCGATGGGGGTGGTGATCCTCGCCACGCGCAAACGGCAGATCCGCTACCGCCCCGCCAACGTGGTGGCGGTGGGACTGGTCGCGGCCTTCAACAAGGGCCTCTCGGGCGGGGGCTATGGCCCGCTGGTGACCGCCGGCCAGGTGGTCTCGGGGCTGCCCGCCAAGCACGCCGTGGCGATCACCTCGGTCGCCGAGGCCTTCACCTGCCTGGTCGGTCTCGGGGCGTACCTGGTCCTCACCGGCGGGCTCGACTGGACGCTCGCAACGCCGCTCGCGGCCGGCGCCCTACTCTCGGTGCCGGTGGCCACCATCACGGTCAAGCGCATGCCCGAATCGGCCATCCGCGCGGCGGTCGGCATCGTCACCCTCGGGCTCGGACTCCTGTCGCTCATCAAGCTCCTCGGCTGATCCTGGCCGTTTCTCAACCGCGCAACGCTCGGACGCTGGACGCGACCTCCGCCCCGGCGGCGGCGAGCACCTGTCGCCGCCGCCGGGGTGCGGGTTACACTGACCCCTTCGCGATTCGCAAGGGGTCCACCCGCATGTCAGACAACCGCCGCAAGGCTTTGGCCACCTCCGTCAGTCTCTTGGTCGCGGGGCTCGGCATCTCGGGCTGCTCCAACCCCCGCGAGGACGTCCGCGTCACCCTGTGCAAGGACATGGTCCAGACCCAGTCGGCCGGTGCTCAGCCGATCAACTGGACGGCGGTCAGCGCCGAGGCGCGGGGCTACGAGCACGCCGAGGTGAGGCTGCGCTTCACGGCGGGGGGCAAGGACGGCGAGGCCGCCTGTTACTACGACTACGACGCCGTGGACCAGACCGCCATCACCATGAGCGACCCTCTCGCCGCCTACGCCACCTCGCCCTCCAAGATGGTGCTCAACGGCCAGGCGCTGTCGCGGTCGGCGCTGGCGCAGGCGGTCAAGGCTGCCATGCTCAAGCAGGGCCGTGAGCTCGTCGACCAGGTCAAGAAGTCCTTCGAATGAGCGCCCGCCGAGCCCGTCGTCTTTGAATCGCGCCCCCATCGGCCGATGGACATCCCCTCCCTGCTCCTCAACTGGCCGCTGCCAGCCGTAGTCGCAGTCGCCGCTGGCGTGGTCATACTCCTCGCGCCGCGCACGCTGAACTACGTGGTCGCCGCCTACCTCCTCGTGATCGGGACCATCGGACTGCTGCACTTCTTCTACGGCCAGCCCGTTCGCCCGCAGCCCATCCTCGCCGTAGTGGCCGGCGCGCTCATCCTCATCCGGCCGAACATCCTGAGCTACGTCGTCGGCGTCTACCTGATCGTCATCGGCCTGCTCGACTCCGGGATCCTGCGGCTCTGAGGCGGCACAGCGGCCCCCAGCTCCGGTGACCAAGGCCCGCGCGAAACCGAGCGAACCGGCACCGCCGCGGATCGCCTGCTTTTTCTCGACCTCCGGCCACAGCGGTGTCGACCGCCTCGCCGCCAACCTGATTCCCGCCCTGGCGCGGCGCGGCTATCGCGTGGATCTCCTCAAGGTGCGCCAGCATGGACCGGAGCTGAGGGAGGTGCCGAGCGGTGTCGAGGTCGTCGATCTCGGCTCACGGCACACCCTGGCCTGCCTCCCCGCCGTCGTCCGTTACCTCCGTCGCCGGCGACCCCTGGTGATGCTCTCCGACAAGGACCGTGTGAACCGGCTCGCGTTGTTCGCCCGCTGGCTCGCCCACACTCCGACCCGATCGGTCGTGCGCACCGGGAGCACGGTATCCGTCAATCTCGCCTCCCGCGGGGCGTTCGCGCGCTGGGTCGAGCGGCACTCGATCGGTTGGCTCTATCGGCTCGCCGATCAGGTGCTGGTGCCGAGCGGGGGAGCCGCCGAAGACATGGCCGCTTATACGGGGCTGGATCGCGGGCGCATCCGCGCGGTGCCCTCGCCAATCGTCCCCGCATCCCTCTTCACCGCCGAGCTGCCGCGGCCCGATCACCCATGGTTCGAGGTGCCCGAGCGACCGTTGATCCTCAGCGTCGGCGAGCTTTGCACGCGCAAGGACTTCGAGACGCTTCTGCGGGCCTTCGCGCGGGTGCGCGCCGAACGGCCCTGCCGGTTGATGATCCTCGGCCGCGGCAGCGCCCGCGAGCGCCTCCTGGGGCTCGCGCGGACGCTCGGCGTCGCCGACGACTTCGCCCTCCCCGGCTTCGTGCCCCAGCCGTACGCCTACATGGCCCACGCGGACCTGTTGGCCTTCTCCTCACGCTGGGAGGGTTTGCCCTTCGTACCGGTCGAGGCACTGGCCGTCGGTACGCCGGTCGTCTCCACCGACTGCCCGAGCGGCCCGCGCGAGATCCTGAAGGAGGGACGCATCGGGCCGCTGGTCCCGATCGGGGACGATGCCGCCCTCGCCGCGGCGATCGTCGCAACCCTCGACAACCCGCCGGCGAAGGCCCTGCTCCAAGACGCCGCCCGCGCCTACGAGATCGAGGCCGCGACCGATGCCTACCTCGACGCCATGCGCCTGCCGAGGGAGGTCGCCTACGACTGAGGGCGCTCGCCCTCGTCGAGCAGCCCAAAGGCCAGGAGATAGCGGCGCGCGCTCTTCTCCATGCGGTACTCGTCGACCCCCGCCCGGAGCACGTCAGCGAGCAGGGGATTGCGCAGCGTCTGCTCCATCGCCTGCGCCATGGCGGCCACATCGCCCACCGGAACCAATGGACCCAGCTTTCCCCCC
Organism: Chromatiaceae bacterium; assembly: GCA_025458165.1. Lineage (GTDB taxonomy): Bacteria > Pseudomonadota > Gammaproteobacteria > Chromatiales > Chromatiaceae > JALOTB01. The sequence continues at coordinate 12,832 of JALOTB010000014.1, forward strand.
GCCGTGATCTCAGCAGGACCACTTCGGCAATCCGTCGCCACCACCGGGACGCCGAGCGCCAAGGCCTCGGTCAGGACATTCGGCGACCCTTCCCAACGCGAGGACAGGACGAAAAGCTTGGAGCGCGCCAAGTAGCGATAGGGGTTCGGGTCGAAACCTGGGAGGGAGACGACTTCAGCCAGTCCCAAGTCGTCGGCGAGCCGCAACAGCCGGTCCCTTTGCCGCCCTTGCCCAAGGATCAACAGGCGGCAGGCGAGGACTTGCCGTAGCCTCGCGAAGGCCCGGATCAGCGTGGTGAAGTCCTTTTGGGTCCGCAAGCCACCCATGCCCATGACCACCGGTGGCTCACCCGGACCGAACCATGGGTGATCGAGCGGCGCTCGCGCCATCTCCTCCAGCTCGGGAGTGATGTTGGGGTTGCGGATCACCCGGATGCGGTCCTCCGGAATACCCGTGATGTCGGCGACATCATCAGCCACGCCCCGCGAGACCGCGATCACGCCATCGGCCCGCCGAAACAGGCGCCGAAGGCGCATGCCCTCCAGCCACTGGCGCAGGGGATTCTGGCCCTTGGCGCGCCAACGCTCGGACATCGCAGTGCCCGGGCGCAGAAAGAAACGGGTGTCGCCGTTGACGCCACGCTTGGCTGCGAGCGCGACCTCGTCGTCGCGCGTCTTGGCCGACAGGACGACGGAGGGCTGGCGCCGCTCAAGGTACTCGACCAGGTAGCGAAGGCGCTGGCGCCGACTGCCCGCGCCGACCGCCTCCAACGACACCCCGCCCGGCAACAGATCGAGAAAGGGTCTGTCTCGCGAGCCAACCAGAAAGTCGACGGGCACGCCCTCACCAGCGATCCCGCGCGCGATATTGACCATCATCCGCTCCACCCCGCCGTCGCCGAAGCTCGGGATGAAGAGGCAAACCGGCCGCCGCAGCGACGCAACCGAGCTCAAGCCCTTTACCTCTGTGACGATGAGTGTGAGTCCGGGGACATCTTGCCCTGATTGGATCGGCCACCGGCTTGCCAGTGGCTGCCCCCCAGGCCTCGTCGATGTGCGCTCGGTTCAGCGCCGCGCCGCATGGACCAAGGGCGGATGAGCGCAAGGTGGGGGTAAGTCGGTCCAGGCCGGTCCAAACCGTCGCTCCAGGCAAACGCCCCCGCGTGGGCAAGGCCAGAGGCCCCTAAGGGCCAGGAAGACCAACGCCACCCCTGACCATGAAAGGCGCTGCTTGCCATCGGCGTTCCCATCACGCAGGACATCTCCCTCAGCACGCGGGCGATGTGAAGTGTCAACCCTGGGCCCATCAGCGTAACCGATCGCCCGCACGGCAAGCCGGACCCCAAGGCCCTCGCGGCATCAACAGGCTTACCCGACATTGCCCGGCACAAACGGGGCGGACAGCCGCCGGGGTCGGCCCGGGGCACGCATCCACTCGACCGGGCCGGAAGTCGGGTGCAAACAATCGGCGTATCATAGCCGTTGCGTGAGGACGTTCCTCGGCGGCTGAAGCGGCGACGAGGGGGGATTGGGGGGCGCGTCTCGCACCGGGCGACCCCATCCCGCCGGCCGTTGGTGGGGGATCGGTCTCGTTGGCCACGACCCCTTCGCCGGTCTGACGCTGCTGGGGGTCAGCCCCAGGACCGTGGCGGGGATGGCCCTGGACCTGATCTTCCGACCGGCTCCGACGCTCGGGCGGCGAGCTGAGGAGACATCGTCGACGTATTGAGCGGGACGCACTCGAGCGCGAAGAGTGCTCACAGGAAGGCAAGACCGCCGCGGTACAAGTCCGAGAGCGCGTTCCGGTTCCCGGCGGCGCACCCGGGGGGCAAGCGCGCGGCGAACGCGATCCAGATCGACGGACAGCAGATGGGCCGTCGCAGTTCGGGACCCCCCAACAAGCATCAAGATGCCCACCATACTCTATCTGGCTTGGGGTCGCCCCCAGCGCCCCCGCGCCAATCTGATTCAGACGCTCCACACCGTTGCGGCCCTCACGAGCATTGGCGTCTCCACCCGGCTCTATCTGCCCCCCGTCCCCCGCGACCTCGATCTGCCCGGCTTCCTGGCCGCCATGGGCGTGCGGGGGCCTATCGACCTGCGCGGGACATGGAGCCTTCACCGCCGGTGGGGCGGCTGGCCTTTCGCCGTACTCCACCGCGCCGAGCTAGGGCGCGCGAGGGCGGTCTACACGCGCGTGCCGGAGCTCTCTCTGGTGTTGGCGCGCGCGCGTGTGGCCCACTTCCTAGAGGTACACGAGACCGGCCGGCTGCACACCGAGCACAAGATCGGGCCATTTGTGGCCGCGTGCCGTTCCGGCCTCATTCTCGGGTTGGTTGCCATCAGCATCGCAGGCCGCGATGCCTTGGTGGAGGCCGGGGCACCAGCGGGGAAAGTCCATGTGCTGCCCAGCGGGGTGGACGTCGACGCCTTCGTTTCGGTCCCCCCCCTAACGATCGACGACCTCGCGCACCCCCGGGCGCTTTACGCCGGCCGCATCAGCTACGACCGCGGTCTGAGTCTCCTGGAACAGATCGCGGCCGCGGGCTGCCCGGTCCATCTCGTCGGACTCCGCGACGACGACCCGCGTCAAGCCATCGCCGATCTTCGGGTCTCCCCGCCCGTGGCCCACGCCGAAGTCCCTGCCCTCTACGCAGGGGCCGCCCTTGCCCTGATGCCCTACCAGCCCGAGCTGCGTCACGCCGACTCGATCAGCCCGATGAAGATCTTCGAGGCGATGGCGGCGGGTCGGCTGATCATTGCGTCTGATCTGCCGCCGTTGCGCGAGCTCGTGACCAACGGCGAGAACGGGTTGCTAGTGGCCCCGGACGCGCCCCAGGCGTGGCTCGCCGCAATCGACTGGGTGCGGAACAATCCGCGGGCGGCACTCGCCATGGCGGAAGCAGGACGCCAACGGGCGGTGCGCTTCAGTTGGCTAGCCAGGGCGCGTGGCCTGTGCCGCCTGATGGGCATCGCGCCATGAGCGGCCGACTTCTGGGCTTCGCGGGTCAGTGGCCGCGATTGCTCGTCCTCGGTCTCGGCGTCATGGCCCTGGCCAGCGTTGCCAAGACGGCACCCGCCTTCATCGGCCTCGGCATCGCACTGCTCGCCGTACTCATCGGGCTGGGTTTCGGCTATCGTCCCCGCTGGGACGGGGTGGAGATCATCGTCGCGATCATCGCCCTTTGGCTGACCACACGCCTACTCCTTCAGCAGGTTGGCGTTGGCGACCCCGACCTCTTGCGGCCGTGGCATGACTTCACCGACTGGGCATGGTTGCTCACCTTCGTGGCGCTCGGGGCGGGCGACACGGATCCCGTGCAGCGCGTGCGTCTCCTCTGGCTGCTAGCCATGGGGGGATTCGCCTTGGGCGTCGCAGGTTATTTCGTCGCCGTCGGCTTCGAGCCACTGCTCGCGGGTGAGCGTCTGGGCTTTCACCTCAGGCGCCCGCTGGGGGTCGGACTCTACGCCGGGGCCTTTCTGCTGATGGTTCTGTTCACCGCAGCCCAGTGGTGGACAGTCCGCGGCCGGCTGCGATTTCCTGCGCGCGTGCTCGGTACGGCGATGATCCTGCAGTGCTTCGTTGTCCTCGTTGGGGCTCAGAACCGCAGTACCTGGCTCGGCCTCGCCATCGTGGGCGCCGGCGCCGTCATCGGCATCGTCGCTCGGGCGGTGAAGACCCATGCGGACCCGCGACGAAGGCTCGCGGCCGTCTTGTTTGGCCTCCTGCTCGTGATCGGTATCGGGCTGCTGGTCAAGGTGCCCCTCGAGACCCGCACCTCGGGAGAGTCGCAGGCACTGACCACACTCCTCACGGAAGGCTTAGGGGACGCCCCCGCCACCCCGATCACCATTCGACTGCGACTTTGGTCCTTTGTGCTCACGCAGTTCCCTCAGGCGCCCCTTCTCGGTCAAGGCTTCGGCAAGCTGGAGGAGGTGCTCGAGCGCGAGCTCAGGCATGGCGCACCGCTGCAACAAGACGAACGGCAAGATCACGTCCACAGCACCTATCTGCAGGTGCTCTACGGCCAAGGTCTGATCGGTTGCGCGCTTTGGGCGTCCTTGCTCCTGTTACTGCTGCGGGATCTGACCCGCGCCGCTCGGCGGGCCCCGGAGATCCGCCGCTTGTTGCCGGCGACCTGGGCCGTGCTCGCCTTTACTGGGGTATGGGCCCTCACAGACTACCGTTTGTCCCACCCCGATATGCTGTTCTTTTCGATCTTGCTGCTGCTCAGCCTGCGCCTACTCGGTCGATCAAGCGACAGCTCCCGGCCCCCGCCGCCGCAAGGCAGTCGCACGGGGACGCAGAGCAGCCCGGAGGCGCAAGGTCACGTGGATTCGCAGCCGGCGTGAGCGGTGCACCGATGAGCCGCGCCGAGCGCATTGCCAGGACCGAGCGGCCCATGGGGCCCCGCGCCATCTTGTTGGTGCGCTTGTCGGCGATCGGCGACATCGTCTTCGCCTCGCCGTTGATTGGTGCGCTGAGGCGTGCCTACCCGCACGCGCGCATCGCCTGGCTGGTACAGCCGGAGTACCGCGGGCTGCTCGACCGTCACCCCGACCTTGACGAGGTGATCACCTGCCCGCTGGGCCAGTGGCGGAGCCTCTGGCGCGAGCGCCGGCTGGGCGAGCTCGGGTCCAGTGTGCGCACCCTGCGGGGGGTACTGCGCGAGCGGCGCTTCGACCTAGCGATCGACCTCCAAGGGCTGCTAAAGAGCGGGACACTGGCCTGGCTCACCGGGGCCCCGAGGCGCATCGGACTCGGCTCGCGCGAGGGCAGTCGCTGGCTCATGACAGAGACCCTCCCCCGCGGCGGCAACCCGAGGCTGATCGGCTCGGAGTACCTCTACCTCGCCGAACGGTTGGGTCTGCCGACCGATACCTTTGCGATGGCCGTCCACTACGACCAGGACGAAGCGGCCTTTGCCGACCGGCTGATCGCGGACCGCGGGCTTGCCGCGGGCTTCGCCGCCCTCTGCCCGTTCACCACGCGTCCTCAGAAGCACTGGTTGGAGGAGCGGTGGGAAGCGCTCGCCGCCCGGATCGCCGCGGATCTTGACTTGACGCCGGTGCTCCTCGGCGGAGCCGGCGACCGCGCGGCCGCCCGACGCATCCTGGCCGCGGGCTCGACGCGGGTGGTCGATCTCGTGGGCGGCACCAGCCTCACCCAGGCCGCCGCCCTGATCGATCGGGCGAGCCTACTCGTCGGCGTTGACACGGGCCTCGGGCACATGGGTGTAGCCCTTGGGACACCCAGCCTGCTCCTCTTCGGCTCGACCTGCCCGTACCTCGAAACGGGCCGAGCCAATACCCGAGTCCTGTACCATCCTCTCACCTGCTCACCCTGCAAACGCCGGCCAACCTGCGACGGGGCCTTCACCTGTATGCGCCTGATCGAGGTCGACGAGGTGATCGGCGCCGCGCGCTCAGCGCTCGGACGGCCGCCATGAGGGTCCTACATGTGGAGGCCGGCCGCCACCTCTACGGGGGTGCCCAGCAGGTGGTCTATCTCCTGCGGGGACTCGCCGCTCTCGGGGTGAGCAACCAGCTGGCCTGTCCGCTGGGCAGCGCCATCGCCGGGGTCGCCGCACCTTTCGCCGAGGTCCACGCCATCCCGATGCGCGGGGACCTCGACCTGACGCTGGTCATACGCTTGCGGCGGCTGATCCGTCGCTGCCGGCCCGACATCGTGCATCTGCACAGCCGGGCCGGCGCGGACCTGTTCGGTGGCCTGGCCGCCCGGCTGTCGAGGGTGCCTGCCGTCGGCTCGCGCCGGGTAGACAATCCAGAGCCCCGCTGGGTAGTGGCGACCAAGTACCGGCTCCACGATCGCGTGGTCGCCATCTCCGACGCCATCGGGCGGGTCCTGGTCGCCGGCGGCCTTCCGCCCGACAAGCTTCGCGTGGTGCGCAGCGCGATCGACTGCCGGCGGTTCGAGCAGCCCTGCGAGCGGACGCGGGTCTGCGCAATCTTGGGCGTCCCCGCGCATTCGCGCCTCTTGGGCGTCGCCGCCCAGTTGATCCCGCGCAAGGGGCACCGGTTTCTGATCGAGGCCCTGCCCGGACTGATCGCCGAGCTGCCTGACCTGCGGGTGGTGCTCTTCGGCAAAGGACCAGAGGAGGCCGCGCTGCGCACGCAGGTGGCCGCCGCTGGGCTCGAAGCCCGCGTCGTATTCGCGGGCTTTCGCGACGATTTCCCCGAGATCCTCCCCTGTCTGGAGCTTCTCGTTCACCCGGCCCTGATGGAAGGCCTGGGGGTGTCGCTCTTGGAGGCGTCGTGCGCGGGGGTACCGATCGTCGCGAGCGCGGTCGGCGGGATCCCCGAGGCCGTGCGTGACGGCGTCAACGGGCTCCTGGTGCCGCCGGGAGACGCCGCAGCACTGGCTGCCGCGATCAAGCAACCGCTGGCCGACCCAGCCCTGGCCGGGCGCCTCGGGCAAGGCGGACGACGCCTGGTGCAGGATGCGTTCTCCGTCGAGACGATGGTCGCAGGCAACCTGGCCGTCTACCGGGAGCTGCTGGGATGATTGGGGAGCCCGCGCCCGACCGGCGAGGGCCGCCAAACCGACACCGAGGTGTGCTGTTCCATCTCGCGCTATCTTGTGGCCCTTAGCCTTACCACTCGCTTCGCGCGCCGTGCGCGGAAGACCCCGCCGCCCGTATGACGGACACACGCTCACTGCCGTGCTCAGACGCCGCGCTGAGCCTACAGATGGTCGCCAGCAAGGCGCTCGGCGGGGCGGAGCGCTGGTTCGTGCGCTTCAGCTTGGCGCTCGCCGAAGTGGGCGCGCCGGTGCAGGCAGCGATCCGTCGGGGGAGCGGGCTCGACGGTTTGGAGTACGGACCGCTCACCGTGCATCGCCTACCCTACCGCACCACCTGGGACCCGTTCTCCCGCAGCGCCGTCACCCGTCTCATTCGGGAGGTCCGACCTGACGTCGTCCAGACCTATATGGGGCGCGCAACCCGCTTGACGCACCTAGCCGCGGGGGGTCAGCCAATCCATCTCGCCCGTCTCGGCGGGTACTACGATCTCGCGCCGTTCCGCCATGCCCACGGCTGGATCGGAAACACCAAGCGACTCTGCGACTGGATGGTCCAACAGGGACTTCCGGCGAGCCGCGTCTACCACATCTACAATTTCGCCGAGCCGAGGTGCACGGTCGCACCCGCGCAGGTCGCGCAGCTCAAGGCCGCGCACAGAATCCCTGAGGATGCCTGGGTGCTGGTCGCACTCGGCCGCTTGGTGACCTTCAAGGGCCACCGGCACCTGATCGACGCGGCGGCCTGCCTCCCCGAGACGGTCGCGGGTCGCCCGTTACGGTTGGTCATCGTCGGGGACGGACCGCTGGGTCCGAAGCTGCGACACCAAGCCATCGACCTCGGTCAAGACCGGAGGATCCTCTGGACGGGTTGGCAGAAGGACCCCTCGGCTTATCTGCAGATGGCCGATGTGATCGTCTTCCCCTCCCTGGAAGGGGAGCCGATGGGCAACGTCATCCTGGAGGCCTGGGCCTGGGATAAGCCCTTGGTGACCAGCAAGTTTTGGGGCGCACTGGAGATCGCCCGCCACGGCGAGGACGCCTGGCTCGTGCCTTGCGCCGATGCCGCTGGTCTCGCCTCCGGGATCGAGACCGTACTCAAAGACCCGGCACTACGGGCCCATCTGGTCGCGAACGGTCAGCGACGCATCGCGCGCGAATTCAGCCGCGAGGTCATCGTCGATCAGTACCTGGAGCTCTACCGGCGCCTTGCCCGCGGCTAGGCCAGCAAAGGGAACCACGCGGCGGCTGGTGACCGCCAGTAACGAAAAGGCCGGCCATACCTAGGTATGGCCGGCCTCGATTGGCCCGGGGGATCGCCGCCAATACGGTCGAGGGGTCCCTCCCCCCGCTGACCCCCGGTCCTCAGGATACCCGCGCTTAGCGGTTCTCGTACTCGGCGTTGATGACAACGCGGCGCTGCTCGACCGAGAACGGATCGACGTCCGGCAGCAGGTCACGCTTGCCGCGGCTCTCGACGGAGACGATGTCGCTCGCCGGGACGCCCTGGGAGACCATGTAGTCACGCACGGTGTCGGCGCGGCGCTGGCCGAGGGCCATGTTATAGGCGTCGGAGCCCTTGGCGTCGGTGTGTCCGACCAGGCTGATCTCCTCGCGGGTCGGGGTCTTCTTGACCGTCTCGACGTAGTCACGCAGGCGGTCCAGCTCGGCGTCGTTGACGATGTTCTCGAGCCGGTACTTGTCGAACTCGAAGTTGAGCTTAACGGTGAACTCCTTGGGCACGACCGCCTCTTTCACGCAAGGCGACAGGTCATTCGGACCGTGGATGCTCTGCCAGCACTCGCCGTAGCTGGTGACCCAGGCCGTACCGGTCGGCTGGGCGGACCAGAACGGGCCCTCTTCTTGAGCGGCCAGAGGCGCAGCCAGCGCACCGGCCAGCGCGATAGCCACCAGTCGAGATGTCTTGTTGAGGTTGCGCATGTTTAGGATTTCCTATGCAGTGGGTTGGATGGTGAGTTGAGCCTGACCGTCGACCAGAAACCGGAGGACATGTCAGCATCAAACAACAGCGTTAGGATGGTGTTGCTCGTTTGCCGCAGGCCTGCTCCGCTGCCCGATGAAGTTTTGGAGGAGATCACGAACGCGGACGGAACTGACGGACCGGTTCTGCTTCATTTTAGCCCACACCAGGGACAAAAGTGCAACTATTTTTTGCAGAGCGAAACATATTTACAACGACCGGTCCTGGCCAAGCCTGCCGCGGGTCTTCGATAACTGGCTGGGTGCACGGCGATAGAGGCGTCAAGCGCAACACCGATCGTCTGTTGCTTGTTTACAACATACCCAGGCTGCCCGGGCCCGTCTGCGGTCGGGCCCGCGAGATGCGGACCCGATCGCCCCACCCCCGCCGAGATGGCGAGGCACCATCGTAGTTGATCACCAAAGTAGATCTGGGGCCTGCGAGGATCAAGGCGGCCACGAGCGCCCGTGACCGGGCCGTTACGATATACTTTCGCGTCCCCTACCGGCACGAAGGCGCCCAGACGCGCCTGGGCCGGTCATCCCAACAAGCACTTGGAAGAAGGCCCGCTCCATGTCTGATTACAACCCCGAGGACGTCCGCAACATCGCCCTAGTCGGTCACGCCGGCAGCGGCAAGACCACCCTGGTCGAGGCCCTGCTCGTCGCCACTGGCACGATCCCCGAGCGGGGCAGCGTGGAGCGCGGCACCACGGTATGCGATTACGACCCTGTGGAGAAGGAGCTGCGGCACTCGCTCGAAGTCGGCATCACCAGCTTCAACGCCCACGGCAGGCACATCAACCTGCTCGACACCCCCGGGTTCCCCGACTTCATCGGCCGCTCCCTGGCGGTCCTCCCGGCGGTCGAGACCGCGGCGCTGGTGATCAACGCCCAGGCGGGCATCGAATCCGTCACTCAGCGCATGATGAAGGCGGCCGACAACCGCAACCTCTGCCGCATCATCATCGTCAACAAGATCGACGTCCCTGGGGTCGACCTCGCCGACCTCACCCATCAGATCCGCGAGACCTTCGGACCCGAGTGCCTGCCGATCAATCTCCCCGCCGACGGGGGCACCCGGGTGGTCGACTGCTTCTTCCAGCCAAGCGGCGATGGCGCGGACTTCTCCTCTGTTGAGGAGGCGCACGGCCAGATCATCGATCAGGTGGTCGAGGTCGACGAGGCCCTGATGGAGCTCTATCTCGAGCAGGGTCAAGACCTGGAGCCCGAGCAGCTCCACGACCCCTTCGAGGCGGCGCTGCGCGAGGCGCACCTGATCCCGATCTGCTACGTCTCCGCCCAGACCGGGGCCGGCATCCCCGAGCTCATCAACATCCTGGTGCGTCTGATGCCGAACCCCGCCGAGGGCAACCCGCCACCCTACATGAAGGGCGAGGGGGCGAAGATGGAGCCCGTCGCCGTGTCACCGGATCCGTCCCTGCACGCCCTGGCGCACGTCTTCAAGATCATCAACGACCCCTTCCGCGGGAAGATCGGGGTCTTCCGCATCCACCAAGGACGGATCACGGCCGACAGCCAGCTCTTCATCGGCGACGCGCGCAAGGCCTTCAAGGTCAACCACCTCTACCGCCTGCACGGCAACGACCTGGTCGAGGTAAGCGACGGCGTGCCCGGGGACATCCTCGCGGTCTCCCGGGTCGACGAGATTCACTTCGACGCCGTGCTGCACGACTCCCACGACGAGGACCACCACCACCTGCGCACCATGGAGTGCCCGGTGCCGCTCTTCGGACTCGCGATCAGCCCGGCCAAGCGCGGGGACGAGCAGAAGCTCACCGACGCCCTGCACAAGCTCGAGGCCGAAGACCCCTGCTTCCACGTCGAGCACAACGCGGCGGCCAACGAGACCATTATGCGTGGCCTCGGCGAGCTCCACCTGCGGGTTCTGCTGCGCCGGCTCTCCGAGCAGTTCCACGTCGAGGTCGAGACCCGCCCGCCGAGCATCGCCTACCGCGAGACGATCAGCGCCCCGGCCGAGGGCCACCACCGGCACAAGAAGCAGACCGGCGGGGCCGGCCAGTTCGGCGAGGTCTATCTGCGCGTGGAGCCCATGGAGCGGGGGGCGGGCTTCGAGTTCGTCGACGCCGTCGTCGGCGGCGTGATCCCCGGACAGTTCATTCCTTCGATCGAGAAGGGCGTGCGTCAGGTGCTCCACGAAGGCGCGGTCGCGGGCTACCCGCTGCAGGACATCCGTGTGACCGTCTATGACGGCAAGTACCACCCGGTGGACTCCAAGGACATCGCCTTCGCCACCGCCGGCCGCAAGGCCTTCCTCGACGCGGTGGAGAAGGCCAAGCCGGTGATCTTGGAACCGATCGTCAAGATCCGCATCGTCGCCCACAACAGCGCCATGGGCGACCTGGCCGGCGACCTCTCCAGCCGCCGCGGCCGCATCAACGGCAGCGAGGCCAAGAGCGGTGGGCGTATCGCCATCGACGGTGAGGTCCCCTTGGCCGAGCTGGAGGGCTACGACGCGCGCCTCAAGTCCCTCACCGGCGGCGAGGGCAGCTACGCAATCGAGCTCAGCCGCTACGAGCCGGTACCCGCGAGCATCCAGAAGCGCCTGATGGACGCCTTCCAGCGCGCGGAGGACTGACGCCCCGCACGTCTCCGCGGCCATAATGGAGCTATGGCCGTGGAGTCCTTCCCCAACGCGATCGCCCGGCGCATCTGGGCGGAGCGCTATCGCCTAACCCACCCGGACGGCACCGCCGAGGCGGACATCCGCGACACCTGGCGGCGGATCGCCCGGACCCTCGCCGCGGTAGAGCCCGGCGACCAGCCGCTCTGGGAGACGCGCTTCTACTCGGCGCTCGAGGGCTTTCGCTTCCTGCCCGGTGGGCGCATCCAGGCCGGCGCCGGATCCGGGCGGCAGGTCACCCTGCTCAACTGCTTCGTCATGGGGCAGATCGAGGACTCACTCGACGGCATCTTCTGCGCACTGCGCGAGGGTGCGCTCACCATGCAGCAGGGCGGCGGTATCGGCTGCGACTTCTCGACGCTGCGCCCCGCCGGTGCCCGGGCCCGGCGCAGCGGGACCATCGCCTCCGGGCCGCTGTCCTTCATGCGGGTATGGGACAGCATGTGCGCGGCCATGATCTCCACCGGCAACCGCCGCGGGGCCATGATGGGGACGCTGCGCTGTGACCATCCGGACGTCCTCGCCTTCGTCGACGCCAAGCGCGACCCACGGGAGCTGCGCAACTTCAACCTCTCGCTGCTGGTCACCGATGACCTCATGGCCGCCGTGCGCGCGGGGGACGACTGGCCGCTGCTCTTCCCGGCGGCGTCCCTGAGCGGCGAAGAGGCCGCGGGTGCGACCCTGATGCGCCGCTGGTCGGGGTTGGACACCCCGGTGCCCTGCCAGGTGCTCGGGCGCCTCCCCGCCCGCGCGCTGTGGGACCGCATCACGCGCGCCGCCTACGACTGCGCCGAGCCCGGCGTGCTCTTCATCGACCGCATCAACGCCGAGAACAACCTCGCCTACCGCGAGCAGATCAGCGCCACCAACCCCTGCGGCGAGGTCCCACTGCCCGCCTACGGGGCCTGCGACCTGGGCGCGATCAACCTCAGCCGCTTCGTACGCGACCCCTTCACCCCGTGCGCCCGGCTCGACCTCGACGGGATCCGCGCCCTGGTGCGGGTGGCCGTGCGGATGCTCGACAACGTGATCGACGTCTCCGGCTACCCGCTCCCGGCACAGGCCGAGGTCGCCCGCGGTACCCGCCGGATCGGCCTCGGTGTGACCGGCCTCGCCGACGCGCTGATCCTGCTCGGCCAGCATTACGGGGAGCCGCCTGCGCGGGCGAGCGCCGCCGAGCTCATGCGCACCCTCTGCGAGACCGCCTATTGGGCCTCGGTCGGGATCGCCGAGGAGAAGGGGCCCTTCCCCGCCTTCGAGCGGGAGGCCTATCGCGCCTCCCCCTTCGTCCGGCGCCTATCCGAGGACCTGCAGGACGCCATCCGCGCTCGGGGCATCCGCAACAGTCACCTGATCAGCATCGCCCCGGCCGGGACCATCAGCCTGCTTGCCGGCAACGTCTCGGGGGGGATCGAGCCCGTCTTCGCCTTCCGTCAGCGGCGCACTATGCGCCCTGCAAGCGGGGCGCCCGAGTGCCTGGAGCTGGAGGACTACGCCTACGCGCTCTGGCGCGAGCGCGGGGGCGACCCACAGCACCTGCCACCCGCCTTCGTCGCAAGCGCCGATCTGGCCCCAGCCGCCCACCTCGCCATGCCCGCCGCGGTCCAGCCTTGGGTGGACAGCGCCATCTCGAAGACCATCAACGTCCCCGCTGACTTCCCGTTCGAGTCCTTTCGCGGCGTCTTCGAGTCGGCCTACGAACTTGGGCTCAAGGGCTGCACCCTCTACCGCCCGAGCCCCATGCGCGGGGCCGTGCTCACCGCCGATCCCGCCCAGCCGACGCTGCCCGTCCACTGTTGCGGACCCGAGCGCGAGGGCGACTGACCGATCGCGCTCGCGTGGCGGCCCGTCCCTTGCACGCGGGGCGGGCCTCCGTTAAAAAGCGCGGCCGGAACCGGGCGGCGATGCCGGGGTCTCTCGTCCAGTCTCAGACGACAGCAACAGGAACCTTAGGGATGATTCAAGTCCAACAGCTCACCCGCCGCTACGGCGAGCTACGCGCCGTCGACGAGGTGTCCTTCGCCATCGGGCGTGGGGAGGTGGTCGGCCTGCTGGGGCACAACGGGGCCGGCAAGACCACGATCATGAAGATGCTCACCGGCTACCTGGAGCCGGACTCAGGCACCATCGAGATCGCCGGACTCGATCTCGCCGCCCACCGCCGGGCGGTCCAGGGTCGGATCGGCTATCTGCCGGAGAACTGCCCCCTCTACCCGGAGATGACGGTCATCGACTTCCTGGAGCACCAGGCGGCGCTCCACGGCCTGCCGCCGGCCGCGCAGGGCGCGGCGGTGCTCAGCGCGATCGAGCGCACCGCCCTTGGCGCCCGCGCGGTCGACCCCATCGGCAACCTCTCGCGCGGCTATCGGCAGCGCGTCGGGGTCGCCCAGGCGATCCTACACCGCCCAGCGATCCTGATCCTCGACGAGCCCACCAACGGACTCGACCCCTCCCAGATCCAGCACATGCGCACCCTGATCCGGGAGCTGGCGCAAGAGTCCACAGTGATCCTCTCGACCCATATCCTCCAGGAGGTCGAGGCGGTGTGCGACCGGGTGCTCATCATGCGCGCCGGGCGGCTGGCGCTCGACGCCCATCTCGGGGCGCTCAGCGCCCCGCAGCGGCTGCTCCTGACCCTCGACCCGGGGCCGCAGGCCGTCCGGCCGCTCCTCGCGGGGATCGATGGGGTCGAGCAGGTCCTGGCACTCGACCCGGAGGATGGCCGCCAGCGCTTTGCCCTGGTCGCCGCAGACCCGATCACGGCCGCACCCCTGGTCGCCGACGCGGTCCACCGGGCCGGCTGGGCACTCTACGCCCTGCACCCCGAGATCCGCGACCTCGAGACCCTGTTCGGCGAGGTCAACGAGGCGGAGGCACCAAGCCATGCCTGAGATTCTGCGCGTCGCTAGCAAGGAGTTCGCGGGCTTCTTCGCCTCCCCGGTCGCCTACATCTTCCTGGGTGCCTTCCTGCTCGCGAATCTGTTCGTCTTCTTCTGGGTGGAGACCTTCTTCGCCCGCAACCTTGCCGACGCCCGGCCGCTCTTCGCCTGGATGCCGGTCCTACTGATCTTCCTCACCGCCGCGCTGACCATGCGCCTGTGGAGCGAGGAGCGCCGGGCGGGGACGATCGAGGTCCTGCTGACCGCCCCTGTCGCGCCGCTCAAGCTGGTGCTCGGCAAGTTCCTCGCCGCCCTCGGCCTGGTGGCCTTGGCCCTCGTCCTCACCCTGCCCCTGCCGATCACCGTGTCGCTCCTCGGTCCGCTCGACTGGGGGCCCGTGATCGGCGGCTACCTCGCGACCCTGCTCCTCGCCGGGGCGTACATCGCCATCGGACTCTTCGTCTCCGCCCGGACCGACAATCCGATCGTCGCTCTGATCGGGACGACCCTGATCGGCGGGCTCTTCTACCTCCTCGGGAGCGGGGCCCTGACCGGCCTCTTCGGGCACGAGGGTGCCGCCCTGCTAAAGCTCTTGGGGAGCGGCTCGCGCTTCGAGTCGATCACTCGCGGGGTGATCGACCTGCGTGATCTGTACTTCTATCTCAGCGTCATCGCCGCCTTCCTCGCCCTCAATCTGTACACCCTGGAGCGGCTGCGCTGGGCCGGCGGCAAGCGTCGTCCTGCCCGCCACCGCGCCTATGCCTTCACCATCGGGCTCCTCATCGCCAACCTGCTGGCCGCCAACCTCTGGCTGCAGCCGATCGGCTGGCTGCGGGCGGACCTGACGGAGGGACGCGTCTACTCGCTCTCGGATGCCACCGAGAACTACCTCGCTCAGCTCCGCGAGCCGCTCCTGATCCGCGGCTACTTCAGCGCCCAGACCCACCCGCTCCTGGCCCCGCTGGTCCCCCAGCTCCGCGACCTGCTCCGCGAGTACGAGGTCGCCGGCGGCCGGCGTGTTCGGGTGGAGGTGGTCGACCCCCTGGAGTCCCCCGAGCTGGAGCGCGAGGCGGGGGAGAAGTACGGCATCCGCCCGGTCGCCTTCCAGACCGCGAGCAAGTATCAGGCGGGGGTGGTCAACTCCTACTTCGATCTCCTGATCCAGTACGGCGACCAGCACGAGAAGCTCGGCTTCCGCGACCTCATCGAGGTCAAGGCCGTCGGCGAGGGCGCGCTCGACGTGCGCCTGCGAAACCCGCAGTACGACCTGACCCGCTCGATCAGGAAGGCCCTTTACGGCTATCAGGTCGGCGGCAATGTCTTCGACCGCCTGAGCCGCCCGGTGCGCCTCTCGGCCTATGTCTCGGACCCGCAGCGGCTCCCGGAGCCACTGCCCGGCCTGGCCGAGGACCTGGCCGAGGTCGCCGCCGAGCTGGCCGCAAGCTCGGGCGGTCGTTTCGAGTACGCGATCTCAGACCCGGCGGCGGGGGATGGCCGCCTGGCCGAGGAGATCGCCGAGCGCTTCGGCTTCCAGCCGCTGGTGCTCGGCCTGCTCGACCCGGAGCCCTTCTATTTCTACCTGCTCCTGGAATCGGGCGATGAGGCCCTTCCGGTCCCGCTCCCCGAGGAGCTCGACCGCGCGGGCCTGAAACGCACCATCGAGGCGGGGCTCAAGCGCTTCGCCCCCGGCCTCCTGCGCAACCTCGCCCTCTACACCCCGGCGTCACCACCAGGGCTCGGCACGGCCACGGCGAGCTTCAACGAGCTCAAGGACAGCCTGCGCCAGGGTCAGGGCCTGCGCGAGACCGACCTCAGCACCGGGCGGGTCCCCGAGGATGCGGACCTGCTGCTGGTGATCGGCCCCGAGGACTTCGACGAGCGCCAGCTCTTCGCCCTGGATCAGTTCCTCATGCAGGGCGGCACCCTGATCCTCGCCGCCTCGCCCTATCACGTGGACCTCGGCGGCAGCGCCATCGCGGCGCGACGCCAAGCGACGGGGCTGGAGGACTGGCTCGCGCACCTTGGGGTCCGACTGGAGGAGACCCTGGTGCTCGACCCTCAGAACACCCCCTTCCCGATCCCGGCCCAGCGACAGATCGGTGGCTTCGTGGTCGACGAGATCCAGACCCTTGCCTACCCCTACTTCCCCGACATCCGCCCCGACGGCATGGACCAGGAGACCGGGATTGCGGCCGGGCTAGGTCAGATCACGCTCAATTGGGCCTCGCCGATCGCCGTAGACGAGGAGGACAATCGCGATCGGCGCGTGGTGCGGCTGCTGCAGAGCTCCCCGGCCTCATGGACCGACGCGAGCGAGGACATCCAGCCCGATTTCCAGACCTATCCGGGACTGGGCTTCCGCCCCGGCCCCGAGAGCGGCCGGCGGCTCCTCGCCGTGGCGGTGGAGGGTCGCTTCGACTCCTACTTCGCCGGTCGGCCTTCCCCCTTGGGCGCGCCTCCCGCGGGGCCTGAGAAAGACGAGGGGGACGCCGAGCCAGACACCGCGCCGAGTGAGATCGCACCGGTGGTCGAGGTCTCGCCGCCGTCGGCGCGCCTGATCCTCATCGGCTCGGCCAGCTTCCTCACCGACACCGCCATCGCACTCGCCAGCGAGGCGACGCGCACCCTCTACACCAAGCCAGTCGAGCTGATCCAGAATGCGGTCGACTGGTCGCTGGAGGACCGCGGACTGCTGGCGTTGCGCGGCCAGGGGCAGTACTCGCGGCTGCTCAAACCGCTCGACCGCGACGCCCAGCTCTTCTGGGAATACTTGAACTACGCCCTGGGCCTGCTCGGCCTGGCCCTGGTCTATTGGCTACACCGCAGGGCCCGAGTCCGCCGGACCCGCCACTACGCCGCCCTGCTCGCCGGGGGGACCCGCCCATGAGCACACCAGCCACCGCCCCATCGACGGCGATCCGAACGCCGGCCCTCACCCCGACCTCACGGCTCCTCGTGCTCGGGGGGCTCCTGGTCGCCCAGCTCGCGCTTGCGTTGCTGCTCGCGCTGCGCGGGGCCGATCTTGGCCCAGCCGCGGCGCAGGGCGCACTGCTCGAATTCACCCGCGAGGCGGTCAGCGAAATCCTCGTCAGCGGACCGGAGGGTGACGAAGTCGAGCTGGTGCGCACCGACGGCGCCTGGCGCCTGCCCGCGCTCGGCGATTTCCCGGCCGCGCCGTTCAAGGTCGAGGGCCTGCTTGACAAGATCGCGGCGGCCGAGCGGCGCCTGCCGGTTGCGACAACGCCCGAGGCCTTGGCCCGATTTCGGGTCGCGGATGACGCCTTCGAGCGGCGCGTGCGCCTCGCCGCCAACGGCCGGGAGCTCGGCGTGCTCTACCTCGGCGACTCCCCCGGCTTCCGCCGGCTGTTCGTGCGCGCGGGCGGCGAGCAGGCGGTCCATGAGGCCGAGATTGGGCTCTTCGACGCCCCCTCGGCGGCGAGCGACTGGGCAGACCACACCGCCCTGCACCTCGACGAGGACGCCATCCAACGCATCGAGCTGCCCGACCTGACCCTGGAGCGCGCGGGCCAAGGTTGGCGGCTCGCCGATCCCGCCCCCGGCGAGGCATTGGATCAGGCCGCGGCGGCGCGGGCGGTCCGTCAGATCGCCAACCTCAGTGTCACCGCTGTGCTGGGCGCCGAGGACCCGGACGATTACGGGCTGGACGCCCCGGCACTCCACTTCCGCGTCGCCCTCGCCTCTGGCGAGCTGATCGAATACCAGGTGTCGCGTACCGAGCCCCCCATCGTGCTGGCCGTCTCGGGTCGCCCGCAGCGCTTCGAGCTCGCCGACTACACCGGTCGCGATCTGGCGGAGCTCACGCGAGGGTCGCTGCTGGCACCGCCCGCCGATGCCGACAAACCGAGCCCGGACCCTGAGCGCGACCCCATTGATCCCTCGGACGCGCGAGCGGATCGCCCTGATATCGGCGACTCGCGCGACCTTCGATAGGGACCGATCTTGATTGCGATCACCCAGGCGATCCACATCGACGAGACCAAGCTCGAAGAGCGCTTCATCCGCTCGCCCGGCCCCGGCGGACAGAAGGTCAACAAGGTCGCGACCGCGGTACAGCTCCGCTTCGACGTCGCCCATTGCGCCTCGCTGCCCGAGGACGTGCGCGAGCGGCTCATCCGCCTCGGCGGGCGGCGGGTGAGCAGCGAGGGGATACTGACCATTGAGGCCCACCGCCACCGCACCCGCGAGCGCAACCGACAGGACGCCCTCGACCGTCTGATCGAGCTGATCCGGCGGGCCGCCCACCGACCGACATCGCGGAAGGCGACCCGACCTACCCGCGCATCGAAAGAGCGGCGTCTCGCCGAAAAACGCGAGCGCTCGGCGCTCAAACGCCTGCGCAGCGGACCGACGGGCAAGGAGTCATGACCACAGCGCGGCCTGTCACATCCTATGGGGTCAGACTTGTTATCGGCCAGACGGCGGCTTTCGCCCGAACGTCCATGAGCGAAGTCCAAGCACCGCTTGACCCGTCAGGCCCGCGACGGCACGGGTTGGCCGGATTCAGTCATTCGTGTTTTCATTCGAGCATCCAGTCGGCCGCATCGAAGAAACGACTTTCGTACGTCCAACGGCTTCCTAAAACCGCAATACCAGTTATTATTGCCGGGCGATGCGCCTTGGGGACGAGCGTGGCATTTCATCGACCGGCCTCGCTGCCCAACAGGCATGAGAGCCGGGGTTGCGATCGATCGATCGAGCGTCCGCAGAGGTGGTGACCGGGCGAGTGGCGTCCCCAGCCGCCGGCACCAGCGGATACCCTGCCTGGCTGGAGGTGCGGGCCGTCCCGAGTCCTCCTGATTGAAGGAACACCGAGCGAAAACCCGAGAGGCGAGTGAGCGATGGCTAGTGATGAGAAAAAGATCGTAACCAAGAAGTCGACCACCAAAAAGGCCGAGCCAAAGAAGGCCCCGGCCACCAAGGCGACGCCCGCAAAGCCGGCCGCGAAGCCGGCATCCGCAGCACCCCCCAAGAAGACGAGCCCGGCCCCAGCGGCGGCACCTGCTGCGCCAAGCCGGCCGGCGAGCACCGCCCCAGCAGCCGCCAAGCCGGCGGCCGCCGAGCCGCCCCCCCCGCCAAAGCCCGCCCCGGCGGCGCCCGCCGCGAAGCCGACACCGCCGACACCGCCCCCCCCGGCTGCGGCCAAGCCCGCTCCGGCCAAGGCGCCGACGGCCGCACCTCGGCCAGCAAAGGCGTCCGTCCCCGCGATGAGCCCAGCAGAGCGCTATCGCATGGTCCAGGAGGCGGCCTACTACAAGGCGGAGAAACGCAACTTCGACCCGGCATTCGACGCCCAGAACTGGGCCGAGGCCGAGGCCGAGGTCGACGCGATCCTCGCCAAACGCGGCTGAGCCACGCGCCCTCGGCCCGGGGGCAGAGGCAAGGCGGCCTACCCGGCCAGCGGGTCCATTGCTCGCCGTCACTCGCCATTCGGGTGGCGGCGGTCGCGCCACGGGGCCGGGCACGGCGCGGGTCGACGGATGGTGCCGCGCCGCACGCGCCGGGGGTCAAGACGCCATTCCTTGACGCGGCCGTGCGCCGTCGATCTGCGGGGTCAGCCGAAATCCGGTCAACCGGAGGGCCAAGCGACGCGCTCGGACGAGACCAATCGCAGGCGCGATCCCGCCGGGTCCCCCGCTCAGGAGGTTTCTCGCCCTCACCGAGCCGGCGCCCGCCGACTGCGACCAGGCATACCTTGACATCATCACGCTCCCCGCGGTCCTGGCCAGGGCGATCGCCTTCGAGTCGAGCCCTTATCGCTTCTATCGCGATCTTGCCGCACCTGTCCACCCACCGAGCCGGGCGCTCGACGAAGGGCTGGCGGCCGAGGAGCTGACCGACGTCATGCCGCTGGGGGCGATGGCGCCTGATGCCGACCTGGTTGGGCATCACGGGACCCGGATGGGTGGTCCAGCGACCTCGGCGACGACGCGACCCTGGCGCTGAACGAGGACGGTCTGCGGGTCGATGGGCTCCTATCCTCGGGGCGCGCGGGGGCAGTTCGCCCGAAAGCACTGCGGCGACCTCGCCGCGCGAGCGACCCCGGGGCCCGGTGTGGGACCTCTTCCGGTTCCGGCACGACGAAGGGGACAGGCAGGTCCAGCGGATCGGTGCATGTTGATCGGCGATGTTCTCGATCTAGCCCGCCCCCACATCATGGCCCGCAAGGAGAGGTACGTCCGGCGACCGACCTCCCCGGTCTTGCAATATCCGTGAGCAGCGTGGCCCGCTCAGCGCGCTCGTCGCGGATCACCTCGGTAGCGGACGAGTCTTCTGGAGTGTTGTGCCCTTGACGCGGGGAACCATCGAGTTTCATGACCTGCACCCGACCCCGGCCGATCTGGCGGCCGAGGTCCTCGCCGGCCTGCGCCGGCGGCCCCGCTCGATTCCGCCCAAGTTCTTCTACGACGCCGAGGGCTCGCGGCTCTTCGACGCCATCACCCAGACGCCCGAGTACTACCCCACCCGCACCGAGCTCGCGATCCTGCACGCCCAGGCCGCGGAGATCGCCGCCCGCGTCGGCACCGGCAGCCTGCTGGTCGAGCCCGGCGGCGGGAGCTGCTCCAAGGTGCGCATCCTGCTCCAGGGGCTGCGCCCCTGCGCCTATGTCCCCATGGACATCGCGCGCGAGCACCTCTGGGTCGCGGCCGAGCAGGTGGCGGCCGAGTTCCCCTGGCTCGAGGTCCATGCCGCCTGCACCGACTTCACCCGCCTGATGGAGGTCCCCACCACCGCCCCTGAGGGCCCGCGGGTCGCCTTCTTCCCCGGCTCCAGCATCGGCAACTTCGACCCGCCCGGCGCGGTCGACTTCCTCGCCGCGGTGGCGGGGCTGGTCGGACCCGGCGGGTTCCTGCTGATCGGGGTCGATCTCAAGAAGGATCGGGCGCGCCTCAACGCCGCTTATAATGACGCCGCCGGCGTCACCGCCGCCTTCAACCGCAACCTGCTCGCACGGATCAACCGGGAGCTGGGCGCCGACTTCGACCTGGCCGCCTGGCGCCACCTCGCCTTCTACAACGAGGACCTGGGCCGGATCGAGATGCACCTGGTGAGCGAGCGAGCGCAGACCGTTCGTCTGGACGGCGAGACCTTTGACTTCACCGCCGGCGAGACCCTCCATACCGAGAACTCGTACAAGTACACCGTCGAGGAGCTCCAGCAGCTCGCGGCTGAGGCGGGCTTCCAGCCCGAGGCGGTGTGGACCGATTCGGAAGGGCTGTTCAGCGTGCACCTGCTGCGCGCCATCGAGGGGGACAGATGAAGGGAGCCAAGGCCCCGGTCGTCAAGGACCTGGTGCTGGTCGGGGGCGGTCACGCCCACGTCGCGGTGCTGCGCCGCTTCGGCATGCAACCAGTGCCGGGGCTGCGCCTGACGCTCATCACCCGCGACATGCACACCCCCTACTCGGGGATGCTGCCGGGCTATGTCGCCGGCCATTACGGCTACGACGACTGCCACATCGACCTCGGCCCGCTGGCGCGCTTCACCGGCGCGCGCCTCTATCACGCCGAGGTCGAGGGCCTGGACCTCTCGGCCCGGCAGCTTCGGGTCGCCGGGCGCCCGCCGGTCGGCTTCGACCTGCTCTCGATCAACACCGGCTCGCGCCCGCGCACGCTGGACGTCCCCGGAGCGGCCGAGCACGCCCTGCCGGTCAAGCCAATCGACCGCTTCCTCGCGGCCTGGGACGCGCTGCAGGGGCGCGTGCAGGCGAGCCGGGGGCCTTTCCGCATCGTCGTGGTCGGCGGTGGCGCGGGCGGGGTGGAGCTCGCGCTCTCGACCCAGTACCGACTGCGCCAGCGCCTCACCGAGGCGGGCGACGACCCCGCGCGCCTGACCTACGCCCTGCTCACCCGCGGGCCGGAGATCCTCCCCACCCACAACCCCGGGGTACGCCGACGCTTCCGGCGCGTGCTCGCCGAGCGCGGGATTGAGCTCCGAACCGACCACGAGGTGGTCGAGGTGACCGACGCCGAGGTCCGAGCCCAGGGTCAGACCCCGGTCCCTGCCGATGCCGTGCTCTGGGTGACCGACGCCGCCGCCCCGAGCTGGCCGGGCGAGGCCGGGCTCGCGGTCGACGAGAGCGGATTCATCCGAGTCGACCAGCGGCTCCAGTCGGTCTCGCACCCCGGCATCTTCGCCGCCGGCGACGTCGCTGCCCTGCCCAGCGCGCGGCCCAAATCCGGCGTCTTCGCCGTGCGCCAGGGGCCCGTGCTTTCGGCCAACCTGCGCCGGGCGGCGACCGCGCGGACGCTCCGCCCCTACCGCCCGCAACGCCACTTCCTCGGCCTCATCAGCACCGGCGACCGCTACGCGGTGGCCTCGCGCGGCGACTGGTCGCTCGAGGGGGCCTGGCTGTGGCGCTGGAAGGACTGGATCGACCGGCGCTTCATGGCGCGTTTCAACGAGCTGCCGGCGATGGACCCCGAGCCAGGTCCGGAGCTCGCCGCGGGGCTGGCCGATGGTGAGGCGATCCGCGAGCTCTCGACGCTTGCCATGCGCTGTGGCGGCTGCGGGGCCAAGGTCGGCAGCAGCGTGCTCACCCGGGTGATGCAACGCCTGCCCGCGAGCCGGCGCGAAGACGTGCTGATCGGCCTCGACGCCCCGGATGACGCCAGCCTGCTCGCGGTCCCGCCCGGCAAGGCGTTGGTGCAGAGCGTCGACTACTTCCGCGCCTTCCTCGAGGACGCCTACACCTTCGGCCAGATCGCCGCCAATCACGCCCTCGGTGACGTCTTTGCCATGGGCGCCGAGCCACAGTCGGCGCTCGCCATCGCCACCGTGCCCTACGGGCGCGAGCGGGTGGTCGAAGAGACCCTCTACGAGCTCCTTGCCGGGGCGCTCGCGATCCTCACGCCCGCCGGCGCGGTGCTCGCCGGCGGGCACTCCAGCGAGGGGGCGGAGCTCGCCTTCGGCCTCACCGTCAACGGCCTGGTCGAGCCCGAGCGGGCCTGGCGCAAGGGCGGGCTCCAGCCCGGCGATGCCCTCATCCTCACCAAACCCATCGGCACCGGCACCCTGTTCGCCGCCGACATGCGCCGCCGCGCCAAGGGGCGCTGGGTGGAAGCCGCCATCGCCTCGATGTGCGTCTCCAGCCAGGCCGCGGCCGCCTGCCTCGGCCGGCACGGCGTGCGGGCCTGCACCGACGTCACCGGCTTCGGGCTCCTCGGCCATCTGGTCGAGATGACCCGCGCCTCCGGGGTCGACGCGGTGCTCGACATCGAGGCCGTCCCCGTCCTCGACGGGGCCAGCGAGACCGTTGCCGCCGGCATCCTCTCCTCGCTCCAGCCGCAGAACCTGCGCCTGCGCCGGGCCGTACGCGATCTGGAGTGGATCGGCCAGCACCCCCGCTTCCCGCTACTGTTCGACCCCCAGACCGCCGGCGGGCTGCTCGCCGGTGTCCCCGCCGAACGGGCCGGAGCGTGCGTCGAGGAGCTGCGCGGCCTCGGCTATCCCGCAGCCGCCATCATCGGCCGTATCGAGCCCCATGGGGAGGCCGAGGCCCCGATCGCCGTCACACGCGCCGGCTGAGGCGATCGCAACTCACGGACAGCATGCAGCCGCTCATCGAGGCCCGTGAACTGGTTCGGCTCTACCCCGGCGTGCGCGCCGTCGACGGGCTGAGCTTCGCCGTGCGCCCTGGCCAGTGCTTCGGGCTGCTCGGGCCCAATGGGGCGGGCAAGACGACGACGCTGGAGATGCTCGAAGGCATCCAGCGTCCGACCTCCGGCCGCGTGCTGTTCAAGGGCCGCCCGCTCGACCGCGCCTACCGCGAGGCAATCGGCATCCAGTTCCAGGCCACCGCGCTGCAGGACTTCCAGACCGTGGCCGAGTCGCTCACCATGTTCGCGAGCCTCTACCGGCGCACCGCCGACCGCGGCGAGCTGGTGCGTCTATGCAACCTCGGGGAGATCCTGGGGCGCGACACCCGCCGACTCTCGGGCGGCCAGCGCCAGCGCCTGCTGCTCGGCATCGCGCTGGTGAACGACCCCGAGCTCTTGTTCCTCGACGAGCCGACCACCGGGCTCGATCCCCAGTCGCGGCGCAACTTCTGGGGCCTGATCGAGACCGTGCGCCGGCGCGGCAAGACGGTGCTCCTGACCACACACTACATGGAGGAGGCGCAGCATCTGTGCGACGAGGTCGCCATCGTCGACCACGGCCGCATCATCGCCCAGGGGGCCCCGGACCGGCTGGTGCGCGAGCACTTCCCGGCCGCCGTGGTGCGCCTGCCCGCCGCCCACTGGCCCGCCGCCGAGCCGCTGCCGGCTGGCAGCGAGGAGCGCGCCGGACAGATCGAGCTCTTCACCGACGAGGTCCCGCCGCTCTTGGCGCAGCTCGAGCGCATCGGCGCCAACCTGACGGAGCTGCGCGTGGCGACCCCGACGCTCGAGGACCTATTCCTCAAGCTCACCGGCCACAGCCTGAGGACCTGAAGGATGTGGCATCGCGTGGTCGCCATCCTCGTCGCGCGCAACCGCGAGTTCTACCGCGACACCGCCGGTCTCGGCTGGAACCTGGTGATGCCGATCCTGATGGTCCTGGCCTTCGCCTTCATCTTCCGCGGCGAGCCCGAGGACATCCTGAAGATCGGGCTGGTCACCCCCGATGGCACCCTGGCCGGGGTCGAGTCCCCGCTGCTCGAGGTCCGCTTTGTCAGCTTCGTCCCGGTCGAGGATCTCGCGGGTGCGATCGTCAAGATCGAGCGCCACCAGCTCGACCTGCTGGTCGACCTGCGCGGGGCGCCCGTCTACTGGGTGAACCTGGGCTCGGCCAAGGGCCATATCGCCGAGCGCGTGCTGCTCGGGGCCTACGCGCAGCTCGGCACCGAGCCGGGGCCGGTGCGCCAGACGGTGACCGGCGAGGCACTCGCCTACGCGGACTGGGTCCTGCCTGGGGTGCTCGCGATGAACGTGATGTTCAGCAGCCTCTGGGGGGTCGGCTGGGTGATCGTGCGCTACCGCAAGAACGGCGTCCTGCGCCGGCTGCAGGCGACGCCCTTGAGCCCACTCGAATTCCTCTCCGCCCAGGTGCTCTCCCGGCTGTTGGTGGTCTTGGGGGCGAGCCTGATCGTCTATCTCGGGGCCGCGCTCGTCCTCGACTTCCCGATGCGTGGGTCCTACGCCGCCCTGGCCCTGGTCTTCGCCGCCGGGTCCCTGTGCCTGATCAGCCTCGGGCTGGTGGTGGCCGCCCGGCTGCGCACCGAGGAGCTGGCGGATGGCATCCTCAACCTCATCTCCTGGCCCATGCTGCTGCTGTCCGGCGTCTGGTTCTCCATGGAGGGGACCAGACCCGCGGCCCAGGCTGTCTCCCAAGCGATGCCGCTCACCCACATGGTCGACGCCGCCCGGCGCGTGATGATCGATGGGGCCGGGATCAGCGAGGTCCTACCGGAGCTCGCCCTGCTGTTGGGGCTCGCGCTTGTCCTGCTGACCGCCGCGGCGCGGATGTTTCGTTGGGAGTAGCGCCGATGCGCGACTGGCGCGACCCCGATGCCTACGCCTTCACCGGCGGGCTGACAGCCGCCCAATGGGCCTGGGAGTTTCTGCGCCGAAACCCCGACTACCGGCGCGAGTGGGCCGTCTTCGTCGCCGTCTGGCGCGAGCTGGAGGCGGCCTATGGCGCCCCGCCGCACCGCGACTTCCCCGCCTGGCGCCAGGACCCGCGGGCCTGGGTCCACGCCAGCGACTGCCCGGAGGGCGAGTGCCGGGTCGACCAGCACAGGGTCCTCATCGAGTGCGCTCTGGGCGCGCGCTGGGGCTTCCATAAGTTCCCGCCCGACCCCGCCGACGACGATCCAGTGGGTGCCGGCCGACTCGTCTGGCGCGAGCCGAGCGCCTCCGAGCCGATCGAGGTCGTGCCGCAAGACCGTGCCTGGCTCGGCACGGACCCCGCCCGCATCGCGCTCGGCTTCGACCTGGCGCTGCCCCTGCGCGAGCAGATCGAGCGGGCCAAGCGGCACCTGCAGATGATCCAGCGCCAGCGGGTGCGTGCGGGACTGGTGCGGCTCGCCACCGTCGCCAACCTCGGCATCCACTGGACCGGGCTGCTGCGCCTCCTCGACGCCGAGGCCGCCGGGGTCGACCCGACCCGCCTCCCGGCAGAGCTGGCCGGGCGAGACCCCGAGCGCGCCCGCGCCGAGGCCCACCGCCTGCGTGACCGGGGCTACCGCTGGATCGCTGCCCTGCCCGAGCGCTAGCGCGGGGACGGCTGCGAAGCTCACCCGCAACGATCGTGTCCCGGGACGCGCCTCAGGCCCGTCCGCGGCGTCGCTCAGCACGCCCTCGGACGCGGGACCAGCTCCCATCGATGGTCGGGGCCTGGACACCCGCGGGAGGGGCTCGCCGATGGATGCACGCGACGGCCAACGGCATCGACGACAGGCTCAGTGCCTGTCGCCGAGATCGCTCCTGGCCGAGGTTGGCCAGGCTCAAGGCGTGAATCCGCACCAGGCCGGGTGCGGCGGACCCATCCCGGTGCCGGCGCCGCCTGCCAGATGGGACGAACGGCGTGGGCCCTGGCCTGGGGCGGCGTCCATCGCGTGTTGGGCGCTCGTGGCGTGGTCGCCCTGGGACCCGCCCAGGAGCGGCGAGCGCGCGACCAGCCCTCTGGCCTGCTCGATGCACTCCCGGGCCACCGCGGGCTCGAGCCGGCGCAGCCAGCGTTCGGGGATCGCATCCGCGCCGTAGAGGGCGCCGCCAATCATGCCGAGGATGGCCCCCGTGGTGTCGGCGTCGCCGCCGCGGTTGACCACGTCGACCAGCGCCGCCTCGAAGGTGTTGGTCGCAAATAGGGACTGGAAGACGGCACCTAGGGTCTCGACCAGATAGGCCCCCGGGTTCTCGGTCCGCCTGCGGTCATAGCGGTAGCGTGTCTCGCGCGCCGCGAGCGACTCGGTCAGAACCCTGAGCTCCGCCCTGCCGCCACCCAGCAGCGCCGACTGGACGATACGCACGACGGTCAGGGTGCCGGCGTCGGCAACGGGGCTATGGTGGGTCACGTGGGCCTGAGCACAGCTCGCGGCCTCCACCACCGCCGGGGGTGCCCCCAAGGTGAAGAGCGCGACCGGCAGACAGCGCATGCACGCGCCGTTGCCGGCATCGCCGTCGCGCGGCGGGCGCTCGGTGCTGCCGGTCTCCCGGAAGGCGACGATCGCACGCCGCACCGTATGGCCGATGTCGACCGGCTTCTGTCGCATCCAGTCACTGAAGGCCTCGGCCACCGCACGCGGCTGCAGGGCGCCGCGCTCCAAGATGCTGCGGCCGAGGGCCAGGCTCATCTGGGTATCATCGGTGACCTGTCCAGGTCTCAGCCGCAGCCAGCCACCGCCGATGATGTCGCGGTGCTCGCCGTAGGTCTCACGGATCTCCCGCGGCGTCATGAGCTCCACCGTGGCGCCCAGGGCGTCGCCGGTGGCAAGCCCCAGGTAGGCACCCAGCGCGCGGCGCTCCAGGTCGCCACCGAGGCGCGGCCCGGGAAGGCGTCGGAGGTTAGTGCTCAGGCCCAAAACAGCGCTCATAGTCGGTGCAGACCTCGCAGGACGGGGCGCGGCAGAGGTAGATCCCCTCCGCCTCGCAGAGCTGCTTGTAGAGAAACCGCTTCCACTTCATGTCGTGCACGTTGCGCGCGGCGAGGGCGGGAAAGTTGCGCCGCATCAGGGCACCGAGGTCCGCCCGCGACCAGAGCCCGAGATCCTGCCAGAGGTGATCGCGGGCCAGGCAGCCCGCGGCGAGGATCTCGGCCATCCAGCGCTCGGAGGGCGAGTCACCGGCGCGGTGCGCGACCAGGAGCGCGCGCAGCTCGGCGGCCTCGGCGAGGCGCTCGGGCGGGACCCACCGTCCCGGGTTGGGCACCGGCCGCCGCGCAAGCCGAGGAAAGTGGAAATCCATCATCGCGAAGAAGCCCTCTCGCGACAGGCCGAGCCAGTCAGGCAGGGCACCCCCGCCCGCACTCCAGGTCGCGTAGATCGCCGCTAGGTCGGCGTCGTTTCCGGCGCCGACCGCATGCCCCATCAGCACGCCGAAGACCTGCTCCGGCGCCCTGGAGACGGGCGCGGGTGCTGGAACGCTCACCGCGCCTGGATCTCGGCCCTGACGGCCGCCCAGCGCGCCGGCGGGATCCCGGTGAGCGATCCGGGCGGGTTGAGCGCGACCCCGGCGCTGTCGACGATGACCCCTTCGATCGGGCAGATGCTGGCGCACTGGGGGTCGGCGTAGTCTCCGTCGCACTCGCTGCAGCGTTGCGCGTCGATCAGGAAATGCGGGGTGGCCGCGCGGATCGCGCCGCTCGGGCAAAGGGGCGCGCAGGCCCAGCACCCCGTGCAACCAGCTAGGATGCGAAATGCCATTGGGGGTCGCTCCTCACAAGACGATGGGAAAGGGGTCGCGCGGCCGCACCTCAGGCGGTCAGCCGGTCCGGGGTGCTCCGGACTGGCTTCAGCCGGCCGGCCTCCGCCAGCTCCCGATAGACCGCCCGGAGCGTTGCATCGATGGGCTCATCGGCATGCTCGCCATTCGGTTGGATGCCGGCCGCCTCGAGCCGTCTCCAGGGCTCGTACCCGATCTGGGCGCAGAGCAGGACCGCGCAGCCGGCGAGGACGGCGACCGTTGCGCGCAGGGCCGCATCACCGCCACCGCAGGCGTCGGCGCCTGAGCAATACGGCTCGACTTGGAGCGTGCCGACGCGCACCGCCCGGCGGGCCGAGACCTCGTACACCAGGAGCTCGCTCGCCTGCCCAAAGTGCTGGTCGACACAGGTCCCGTCGCGGCTCGCGACGGCCATCAGGACCGCGTCGGCACGCTCGCTCCGGCGCCCGACCGCGGCCAGCGGCACCAAGACCTCGGCCGCCGGCCTGGCGGCCGCGCGTGAGCGCTCGATGGCGGCGCGGGCCGCCTGGCGGGCCTCCATCGCGGCACGGTCGTCGACCTCGCCCTCGGCGAGGTCCGCCAGACGGAGCCCCGACCCGCGGTCATCGCCGAGCAGGCCAATCGCGTCGGCGCGGCACTGACGGCAGTGGCGCATCAGGCGCATGTCGGCGCCGCAGGCATCCTGGGCGGCGCTGAGCTCCTCGGCGGTCGGGGGCCGCTGGCCCATGAGTCCAAAAAAGGTCCCGTGGGACGGCTCCGCGATGAGGGGCAGGAGATTATGCAGAAAGGCCCCCTTGGCCTTGACGACCCGACTGACCTGGCTCAGATGGCAGTCGTTGACGCCGGGGATCAGCACCGAGTTGACCTTGACCAGCACGCCGTGCGCGACCAGCGCCTCCAGGCCCTTCTGCTGCTGCTCGATGAGGATCTCGGCCGCCCGGCGGCCCTTCACCCGGCGGTTCTGCCAGAAGATCCAGGGGTAGATCATGGCCCCGATCTCCGGGTCCACACAGTTGATCGTGATCGTCACATGGTCGACCCCGCAGCGGACCAGGTCGTCGACCAGCCCCGGAAGCGCCAGGCCGTTGGTCGAGACGCAGAGCTTCATGTCCGGCGCCCGTGCCCGGACCAGGCGCAACGTGTCGAAGGTGCGCTCGGGGTTCGCCAGCGGGTCGCCTGGGCCGGCGATCCCGATCACGGTCAACTGCGGGATCCGGGCGGCCACGGCCATCGCCTTGTGCGCGGCCTGCTCGGGGGTGAGGAGCTCCGACACCACCCCGGGACGCGACTCGTTGGAGCAGTCGAACTTGCGGTTGCAGTAGTGACACTGGATGTTGCAGGCGGGGGCCACCGCGAGATGCATCCGCGCATAGTGGTGGTGTGCGCCCTCGGAATAGCAGGGATGATCGTGCACCCTCGCCCGGACCGCGTCCGGGAGGGGCGCGACCCCATCGGTCTCAGCGCCCGTCGTCTGAGCGGGGATGCTCGACCTGGCACACCCCAAACTACCTGGAACCCAAGGCTGCATCGGTCCGCCCCCTCTGCCGGCGGGCTCACCCGCTGGATTGACACTGTCCCTGGGTTGGCTGAGCAATGACCGTGCCTAGCGCCCGATGACCCGGTAACTCCCTGAATCGACCGAGTCGCTGCCCGCGTTGCCGGGGCCAATGTGGGTAGGGCGACAAGGGCCTCGGGGTGGTTTGTCGACTCAACGACAAAGACGACCGGCCACGCGCCGATCGTGCTGGAACTGCCGCATCCGGATGTTCAGGATCTGGATCCGGTAGGCGATCTGGCGCGGGGTCATATTGAGCAGCCGCGCGGCCTTGGCCTGGACCCAGCCCGCCTCCTCCAGGGCGGCGATCACCCGCGCCCGCTCGTCGAGGCCGGGATCGCTGAGGTCCACCCGGCTCAGCGGCTCGACCGGCTCGGCCGTGCCCATGCGGTCGTGAAGCCCGCTGATATGGATAGTGTCCGAGTCGATGGTCTCAGTCGCCGACATCACCGCGGCCCGCTCCAGGCAGTTCTCCAGCTCGCGCACGTTGCCCGGCCAGCGGTGACGCATCAGCAGGCGCACCGCCCCCTCGGTGATGGCGAGCTCACGCCCTTGGCGGCGGGCGATCTTGCCGACCAGGAAGCGGGCCAGATCCGGGACGTCCTCGATACGCTCGCGCAACGGGGGCATGTGGATGATCATCACGTTCAGCCGGTAGTAGAGGTCCTCCCGCAGCTCCCCGGTCGCCACCTGGGCCTCGAGGTCGCGGTTGGTCGCCGCGATCACCCGCACGTCGACCTTGAGGGTGCGACTGCCGCCGACGCGCTCCAGCTCGCCCTCCTGGAGCACCCGCAGCAGCTTGGCCTGGAAGGCCGGCGAGAGCTCGCCGATCTCGTCGAGGAAGAGCGTCCCGCCGTCGGCCTGCTCGAAGCGCCCCTTGCGCTGGGCCACGGCGCCGGTGAAGGCCCCCTTCTCGTGCCCGAAAAGCTCCGACTCGAGCAGCGTGTCCGGCAGCGCGGCGCAGTTGAGCTTGACAAAGGGGCCCCGCGCGCGCGGCGAGTTGTAGTGGATGGCGTTGCCAATCAGCTGCTTGCCGGTGCCGGACTCGCCGCGGATCAGCACCGTGGTGCTCCACTTGGCGACCTGGCGGACCTGATCGAACACCAGCCGCATGGCCGGGGCGCGCCCCACCACCGAGTCGAAGCCGTGGTCCCCCTTGACCTCCCGGCGCAGCTTGTCGCGCTCCTCGCGCAGGGCGCGCTGCTCGTCCTCTACCCGATGCGACAGCCGCACCGTCTGGCCGATCAGGTTGGCCACCATCTCGAGGAAGCGGGCGCGTTGGTCGAGACCCGCGAGGGCCGATGGCTGGGCGGCGAGGACCCCGACCGGCCCCTCGTCCCCGATGCGGATCGGCACCCCGACGAAGGGCAGCTCAGGGTCATAGATCCGCAGGCGGCCGAGGAAGCGGGGCTCGTCGCCGATCCGCGGCAGGATCCAGGTCTCGTTGCGCTCCAGGATGCGCCCGATCACCCCCTCTCCGGCCCGATAGCGCACCGACTCGACCGGCAGCGCCTGGGCGTTGTGCAGGGCGCTCACCAGCAGCACCCTGCGCTCGGCATCGGCCAGGCAGACCAGGCCGTAGCTCAGTCCGCCGTGGTCGTTGAGCACCCGGAGCACCTCGCGCAGCGTCTCGCGCAGGTCGAGCGAGCGGCTGAGCACGCGGCTGACCTCGTAGAGGGCATTGAGCTGGCCCTCCAGCAGGCCGAAGCGATCGCCCTGTCCGCCGGTCGTCGATCTCGATCCCCCCGCGGTGCTGGCTGGCGATCTCCTGGGCGAGCGCCAGGCCCATGCCCGCGCGCCCTCGCTTGTTGCGCCAGCCGACGAAGAAGGGCTCAAAGACACGGAAGCGGTCGGCCGCGGCGATCCCCGGCCCGTTGTCCTGGATCTCCACCTCCACCGCCCCCCCCAGTGGCCGGGTGGCGATGCGCAGCTCCCGGTGCGGCCGGCTGATCTCCGTGACGGCCTGAATGGCGTTGTCCACCAGGTGCTTGAACAGGCAGCGGAGCTGGGTCTTCTGCACGCTGAGCTCGGGCAGGACGGCGGCCGGGCGCCAGTCGACGACGATCCCAGCGGCGAGCAGCCGGTCAGTCTCCAGGTCGATGACCTGGCGCAGCAGACGGTTGACGTTGACACGGACATCGGGCTCGCGCGCCTCGTCGGGCAGGGCGGCGTGCAGGGTCGTGAGGGCGCGCTGGCCGGTGATGCTGATCTGCTCGATCATCCCCGCCAGGGTCTCGAGCTGGCAGCCACCGGTCCTCAACATCATCCGCGCGGCGTGGATGACGTTGAGCGGGACCTGGATCTGGTAGATCGCCGCGGCCAGGGCCTCACGCAGCCCCTGCACGAGCTGCTGCTCGGCCAGGCGCGCCCGCAGGTTCTCGTTCTGAGCACGCTCGTACTCCCGGCGCCGCCCGGTGATCTCGTGGGCTAGGAGCAGGAGCCGCGGCCGGCCAGTCGGCTCCTTGCGAAAGTAGCTGCGCAGGCTGGGGTCGATCTCATCGACGCGCTCCCCCGAGCAGGCGAACCAGCGTGGCCCGCGGCTGCCCGCGACCTCCAGGCTGATCTCGACGTCCTTGAACCCCGAGCCGTCGAGGACCGCCTGCCAGACGTCGAAGCCGGCCTGCTCGGCGACCGCGCGCCGCAGGAGATCGGCCGGCTCCTGTCCGCGCAGGTCGCCGAGGAGCTTCTTGTACTACTGGTTATCGAGGATCACCCCGTCGGTCTGGTCGAGCAGGGCAGCGACGACCGGGGCCGCGTCGAGCACGGTCTCGATCAGTGTCTTCTGCTGGCGCAGTGCCCGCTCCAGGGCGTGCACCTTGGTCACGTCCCGGTGCATGCCGAGGAAGTACGCGATCTTGCCGTCGTGGTCGAGGACTGGCGAGACGGTCAGCTCGGCCAGGTAGTCGCCGCCCCGCTTGGTGCGGTTGACCAGCGTCCCGCTCCAGGTCTGCTTGCGCCGGATGGTGCGCCAGAGCCCCTGGTACACGGTGTCCGGGGTGGCGTTATTCGAGAGGAGCGACTGGTTTCGGCCCAAGAGCTCCTCTCGCGTGTAGCCGGTCAGCGCCTCGAAGGCCCGGTTGACATAGAGGATGCGCGCCGTGGCATCGGTGATCGAGACGGCGACGGGGGCCTGCTCGACGGCCGCCAAGAACAGCCGAGGCGGGAGCGGCATCGCCGCGTCGGCGAACAGGCGCGCGTCGTCCAGGACCGCCGACGATAGGACCTCAGGTGGCGAGTCGAGCAGGGCCCCGAGCGCGGTCGAGCTGCCCTGCGGGACGGCCTCGGGCGTCGTTTTTGACATGTCCGGTTCAACCTTGGGGGAAGCGGTGAGCGAGGAGCAGCAAGAGCCGTACCGGTGGGGGTCGCTGCGCGCCTGGGCACGCGGCTTCGCGCCGCCTCGCGGAGCCGGCTTGTCGGTTTCCCGACAATAACGCCCAGGCGCACCGGTCTTGTCCGATAGACCACAGGGCCGCCGATGCGCGCCGCGGCGGGGCCCTGCTCCGCCCTGGTGCCGGCCGGCTAGGCCGCGCTCCAAGGTAGGGACGGGCCTCGGCCGTCCGACCTCTCGGCTGGCGCGCCGCCTTGGCCCGGGCCGACCGCAGGTCGCTCAGGCAGCCCTGCGACCCAGCGCCGCTGGCACTCGTAGCGCTGGCGCTCGTCGAGCCGGGCCTGGATGCCCGCACGCACCCGGGCGAACGGCACCGGCTGCCAAGGGTGGATCTTCTCGCAGAGCAGCAGGTGAAACCCGAGCTCCGAGCTGACCACCCCGCTGATCTCCCCGGGGCGGAGGCGAAACAGGGCGGCGTCGAGCTCCGGGTAGAGCTGGCCCCGAGCGACCGTCCCGAGGCGACCGTCGGCCAGGGCGCTCGGGCACTCGGAGTAGCAGCGCGCGAGCGGCCCGAAGCGATTGGCCCGCCCGCGCAGCCGCCGCACTAGGTCGTCGATCCGGGCTCGGGCGGCGCCCTCTGTGCTCTCGGCGAACTTCTCGTTCACGGTGATCAACAGGTGCCGAGCCGTGCGCCGCTCCGGCCGGCTGAAGCGATCGCGGTGGAGCTCGTAGTAGAGCCGCAGGTCGGCCTCGCTCGGGCGAGGGCCCGGCGCAGGCCGTTCTCGTCGAGACCGGTGCCGGCGAGCTCGGCGGCATAGGCCTGGGGGCTTGGGAACTGGCCGATCACCTCGGCCAAGGCGCGGTCGACCGCCGGCGTCCCAATCACGCATGCCCCGGCCTCAGGGGCCGAGAGGATCAGGTCTTCGACGGCGAGGGTCTGCGCGGCCAGCCGCTCCGCCCGCCCGCGCTGGTCCGGGTCCAAACCCCCGAGGTCGCGCTGGAACAGGGCCTGCGCCGCCCGCAGCAGATGGTACGGGCGGTCGCCCCGGCGGGCTTGGGACTCGGGGGCCGGGGCGGTCATGCCGCCTCCTCACTGCCCAGGGCATCCAGGGCGTCCTCCGGGACCTGCAGCAGCCGCCGACCCGGAAAGCTCACGTAATAGATCGCCCCGCCGCCGCCCGCGATCACCCGGGCGACCTCCCCGACCTCACCGCGCTCGACCAGCACCCGCCCTTGGCTCCCCAGCGCGAGCCGGGCCGCCACCCTCTCGCGGGGCTCAAACCGTCCCATGACCCAGGGCTCGGCCGCCGCCTGGAGCTCGGTCTCGCGGCAGCCGACGACGCGGTTGGTGTCCAGAAAGTGCACAGCGTAGATGACCTGATCCTGGAGGAAGGTCCCGATGTCGCGCACGAAGCCCAGACTCCCGCGTGGGACCAGCAGGGCACCGGTCGGCTGCCCCGGGAAGCTGCCGTCGTTGCGCAGGTCACGCAGGACGCGCACCTCGGCCCCGTACTCCCACTTAGGTCGCATCGCGCCTTTGCCCCGATAGGTCACTCAACGCGACGCGGACGGTGCGCCGCTGGTCCCGCCGAAAGACCCGGAACACCTTCTCGGTGCGGGCGTCCGAGCCGACAAAATCCGCGTAGGCCCCGGCGAGAAGACCGGCGTAGAGGCGCCAGCGCTCCTCGACGTCCGCCGGCATCACGCCTGCCTGCGCCAGGTAGTCGTGGAAGCGCTGCAGGATATGCAGACGGTGCACCTCGACCACCGCGGGGTCGAACGCGACCCCGAAATGGACGAGAAAGTCCTCGGCACTCTCGAGCTCCGAGAGCGCCTGCTCAAAGTCGTCGTTGGTCATGCTCCGCTCCCGGTCGGGTTGCGATGGCTGGGATGGGCAGATCGAGCTCGCGCAGAAAGCGGCGCAGCTCGCGCGCGCCCGGGGGGCGCTTGGCGCCGGTGACGAACCGCCGGACCAAGGGGAGCAAGCGGCCGGCCTGCTCCAGGTCGAGGTCCAGCCTCAACAGGTCGGCGTAGGCCCTCCGCACGGCGCCCCGCCCCGAGTGCTTGCCGAGCACCAGGCGGTGACGGCGCCCGATCTCCGCGGGATCGACGCCCTGATAGTTGCGCCGGTCCTTGAGCAGGCCGTCGACATGAATGCCCGCCTCGTGGGTGAAGGCGCCCGTGCCCACCAGGCTCTTATGCCAGCCCACGGGCCGCCCCGAGGCCCGCTCCACGAGGCGCGAGAGCCGCGCGAAGCGCGAGAGGTCCACCCCGGTCTGAACCCCGTGCAGGTGCTTGAGCCCCATCACCACCTCCTCCAGGGGGGCGTTGCCAGCACGCTCCCCGAGCCCATGTACGGTGGTGTTGACATGGCCGGCCCCGGCGCGGACGGCCGCCAGGGTATTGGCCGTGGCCAGCCCGAGGTCGTCGTGGGCATGCATCTCGATCTCAAGGTCGACGATCGCGCGCAGATCGCGAATCCGCTCGTAGACGGTGAAGGGCTCCATGACACCGAGGGTGTCGGCGAAGCGGAAGCGCTGCGCACCCGCGTCTTGGGCCGCCTCCGCGACCCGCCAGAGCAGCTCGGGCTCGGCGCGCGAGGCGTCCTCGGCACCGACGCACACCTCGAGCCCGAGGTCGAGGGCGTGGGCGACCTGCTGGCGGACCTGCGCCAGCACCCAGGCGCGATCCTTGCCGAGCTTGCGGCTGATCTGCTGGTCGGAGACGGGGATCGAAAGGTCGACTAAGTGGACCCCCAGTCCGGCGCAGTGCACGATGTCCTCGCCGCGCATGCGGCTCCACACCATCAGTCGCGCCCGCAGGCCGAGCCCGGCGACGGCGCGGATCGAGTCGCGCTCCTCGACACCCATGGCGGGGATACCCACCTCCAGCTCGGGCACCCCAAGCTCATCGAGCGCCCGGGCGATCGCGAGCTTCTCTTCGAGCGCAAACGCGACCCCCGCCGACTGCTCGCCGTCGCGCAGGGTGGTGTCGTTGATCTGCACTCGGGGCGACGCCGCACGCATCTCGCGCACCTCAGGATCAGGGGCTCCTGAGAGTGCATAGGCAATCCGCTTGCCAGGGGAAAGGCCTATCTGCTTTCAGCGGGTTGACGCCGACCTGTAGGAGCCTTGGCGCCTATCCGACAATGCCGCCGTGGCAAAACGCACAGGGGCTGCCGCTGGCCCATCGATCGGGACCAAGGCAGCCGGCGAGACGGCGGACCCTTGCGCGAGCCCGCTGCGGCCGGTCTGCCTCAAGCTCCTCGACCAGTTCCGCAGCTACCTGGTGATCGTCCTGCTCCTCGCGGCGGTGCTGGCCTCAGCCATCGGCGACCTCAAGGACGCGGTGGTGATCCTGGTGGTGGTGCTGACCGCGGCGCTTTGCTTCGACCAGGAGCACCGCGCGGAGCGCACCCTGGCCGCCCTCAGGGGCATGCTCGCACCCCGGGCGCGCCCAGTCAGGGGCGACGTCGGCACGGTGGCCGGTGCACGCGGGCATGCCGCCCGGATGGGCGCATACAGCACCCGTCCACGAATGCCCACTCCCCGCGCTCCGAGTCGCCGGTCTTACGCCGGCGGGCAGACGACGACAAGGTGCCGGACGGGCGGTCAGCGGGACCACGCCGACCAGGGTCCCCGCGTTCCCAGGTGAGCCTGGGCCAGGGGCCAAGGGGCCGGGTCAACGCCGGCCCATACCGCCAGGGCCGCCAGAGTCCCTTCCCGCGGCGCGCGGGGGATTGCCTCGCAGTCTGGTCAAGGCCCCACCCCACATCCCCAGGACCCGCGTGGGGGTCTCGGAGACTTTACGTTCGCCCAGGCCGGTGACCGCCCGGAACGGCAGATCCCGCCCCTTGTGTAAAGCCTTACATAAGGGTTGTATGCACCCCGGGTCTCGTAGCTACCGTGTCCGCAATCAGCGTCGTCCGGTCATGGCGGCGACGCGGGGCGGTGGCCAGCGTTTGCATGGAGCGCGAGCGTCAGGGGCACAGGGGGCAGGTGTTGCGATCCAATACCAGGACGTTGGCGTCGACTCGCGTCAGGCGGAACGCCGTAGCGGCTCCGCCACTTGCTGGGAACCATGGAGCCGGCGGGATGTTTCGGCGTCTGCCGGGAGGTTCCGGCATCGAGGCGGCCGACAGGAAGGCGCATCGCGTTGTCGGGCATCCGCCCTACGGGGCTCGGCACGGCGGAGACCGCAGCGGTTCCGCCACCGGCATGAGGCACTGCGCCGACCGGCAGTCACGAACTCAGTGGGAGACGGCGTTCCCGTTGGAGGCGGCTTCAAAGCGGCTCGGGCGGCCGTCCTGGCTCACAGCTTCGACAACTGATCGTTAACGATGCGGTTCAGGCTCAGGTTGGCCTCCGCAGCGCGCAGGGCCAGGCGGCGATGCAGCTCCGGCGTGGTGCGGACCTGGAACCGGCCGGAGTAGTGCCGGTCGGCGATGGGCTGCGGCGGGGTCTCGCCGCTCGCCGCCATCTCGGATACCACATCTGCGACTAGGGAGACGATGCCGGCTAGGGCGGCGGCCTGGTCCGAGTCGAGGTGCGACAGGCTGGGAAACTCGGCGCACAGACCGACGTACTCCCCGTCCTCCTCGGACCAGGTCAGGCGATACGTGTAATGGCGTACGTCAACCATGCGCAAGCCTCTCGATGGCGGCGAGGACCTGCCTGACCTGGTAGGGCTTGGCCATGCCGCCCTTGTTCTGGATGTTGACCCGAGGGTCGCCGGGCCAAGGGGTTTTGAAAACCAAATGGCTGCCCGATTGCCTGGGCTCGTCGAAGTAGCGCCGGCACAGCCGCTCCAGGTCGCTGACCGAGGCCCCGCGGGGATTGCGACGGGCCTCGGCGAGGAGCTTCGCGACGGCGGGTATGGCCGAAATTTAGTGTCGTTATTGATACTAGTCAACCAGGCCCGAAGCGCGAGCAGGCGCGACGGACAGGTCTTGACCTCCAACACCAGCGCGCCGGGGTCAACCCGCGGAACGCCATTGCGGTTGTGCAACGCCGGTGGCTTGCATCATGGCAGATCGCCCAGCGGGCATCCGCCCTCCGCCGGCTAAACGGCGGAGACCTCTGGGGATTGGCGCTTTCGGGTCGCTGGCGGGCGTTAGTCACCCACAACCGCCTGGCGCCGCGCTCAGACGCGCTGGTGCCGTGCACCGACGGCGTGCGACCGCCACGGCGGCGTACCCGCCGGAAGCAAGCGAATGCCCGGTTCCAGGTGCCCCGAATACCCTCTCGGGTAACACGTGCCCCCACTTCGTCTGCTGAACCCTCCACAGCGGCCGTTGCCATCCAGTACGCGGATGCCTCTTCCGGGACGTGATGCGCCCCTCCGGCCTCCGAGCCGCCGTGTGCGCCGACCTAAAGCGGCCAGGAGGCCGCGTCCGCCCGTAGCCGGTTCGTTCCATGACCGGACATCACGGTCGCGCGCATGCAGCGACCGGACCTTCGCCTGCAGATGTGTCCGCGCAACGCTAGCGGCAGTCCGGTCTCGGAGGCAAAGCCGCCACTCGTGACGGGAAAACCGTCGCCGTTGCTTGCCGGCGTGGCCGCGTTAGAATCGAACGCAGACTCGCGACTCGTTGAACGAGGGCAACGGCCATGCATCCTAGCGCAACCCGAATTCTCTCTGATGCTTTGGTCCTGTCACCGATAGAACGTGCTGAGCTGATCGACGAGCTGCTGCGCAGCTTTGATCCGCCGGAGGATGCCGCCGTGGCCGATGCTTGGAAGGCCGAGGCGGAGTCGCGCATCGATGCCTACGAAGCGGGGCAGGTATCTGCCGATTCAGCGGAGGCGGTTTTCGCGCGGCTCAACCAGCGGTGAAGGTCCGCGTACTGTCCTGCGCGGAACGCGAGTTTGCCGCGGCGGTGGATTTCTACAACGCTGAAAGGCCGGGTCTGGGATATGAGTTTGCGGAGGAGGTCCAGCGTACGCTGGACCGGATTTCCGCTTTTCCGGACGCATGGCCACTGTTCTCACAACGAGCCCGGCGATGCATCGTCCGGCGTTTCCCGTACGGAGTGCTGTATCAGGTCCGTGCTGATTGCGTGCTGGTTGTTGCCTTGCTGCACATGAAACGAAGTCCACAGACTTGGCAGGAACGTGCCGACATGTGAGTCGGGCACCACACCTCAAGAGGAAATCGGAGGGGTTCGGAGGAAGGCGTTCGCGCGCACGGGTTAGCGCTAAATCTTGCAGTTGAAGATGCGGGCCGCGGGTGTCCAGCGGGTCGTACCGAGCAGCGGTGAGATGGGGCAATGTGAAGCGTCGAGCGGCGAGGGGGGCGAGCGCTCTGGGGCGACGCGGGGCATCGTTGGGGATCTCATCCGGACCCATCGCCCAGCCGCGGAGCGGAACCACGCGGCCTCGGGTCGGGGCGCGCCGGGCTGGCCGTCAGTCGACCAGCGCGACGGCCTTGACCTGCGCGTAGACCTCGCGCCCCGGGGCGAGCCGCAGCAGGTCGCGCGAGCGGCGGGTGATGCGGGCCAGGACCTGGGTCTCGTCGTCCCGGCCGGCCGCGAGCCTTATCAGGACTTGGGTACGGTCGAGCTCGACGATCTCCAGGATGCGCACGGGGAGGATATTGAGGATGCTGGAGGTCCCCGGCTCGTCGAGCGCGAGGCTGACGTCGCGGGCGTGGATGCGCACGCGCGCCGGCGCCCCGATCGGGCGGTCCAGGCGCGGCAGGGCGAGCCGTCCGCCGGCAATGGCGATGCGGGTGAGCCCGTAGACGTCGTCGTGCTCGGCCACCCGCCCGTCGATTACCGCGCCGGCCTCGGTGTCGCGGGCCAGCGGCAGGTCAAGCCGCACCAAGAGCTCCGCGACCGGACCTGCCCCCAGCACCCGGCCGCCCTGGAGTAGGATCATCTGATCGGCGAGCCGCGCGACCTCGTCGGGTGAGTGGCTGACGTAGACGATCGGCAGGCGCAGCCCGTCGTGGAGTCGCTCGAAGTACGGCAGGATCTCTTGCTTGCTCGCGTGGTCGAGCGCCGAGAGCGGCTCGTCCATCAGCAGCAGGCGCGGGCTGGTCAGCAGCGCCCGGGCGACCGAGACGCGCTGGCGCTCGCCCCCGGAAAGCCCGGCGGGCGACCGGTCGAGGTGCCGGCCCAGGCCGAGGAGCTCGACGACCTCGTCGAAGACGACCTGCTGGCGGCGGGCGGGGACCCGCCGCCATCCGTACTCCAGGTTGCCGCGCACCGATAGATGAGGGAAGAGGCTCGGCTCCTGGAGCACGTAGCCGATGGGCCGCCGGTGGGTGGGGACGAAGAGGCGCCGGCCGTCGTCCTGCCAGACCTCCTCGCCCAGGCGACAGCCGCCGGCCGCCCGCTCCAGCCCCGCGAGGCAGCGCAGCAAGGTCGTCTTGCCGCAGCCCGAGCGCCCGAAGAGGGCGGTGACGCCCTGCCCAGGTGTACTGATCGCGACGTCGAGACGAAAGTCCCCGCGGGCGAGCCGGAAGTCGGCCCTGAGCCCAGTCATGCCGGGACGACCACGCCGGTCGCTAGCGGACCGGGCGTCTCATCGGCCCGGGGCCTGGCCCGGCGCCCATCAGCCCTCGCGCGGGCCGATCCCGCAGCGGCGCGGCGGCGCCATCCGAGGCCGCCCGC
Source organism: Chromatiaceae bacterium (assembly GCA_025458165.1). GTDB lineage: Bacteria > Pseudomonadota > Gammaproteobacteria > Chromatiales > Chromatiaceae > JALOTB01. The sequence continues at coordinate 53,775 of JALOTB010000014.1, forward strand.
ACCGCCCAGACCGGGTGAGCCCCAGCCGCTAGGCCGCGAGCGCCTGCGGGGCGTGGGCGAGGCACTTTTTCGGGCAAACGCGGGCACAGGCCATGCAGCCGATACAGTCGAGCAGGTCTTTCAGACTCATGACCATGTTGCTGCTGTCGGAGAAGCCGTCATCGCCGTCGGCGTCACCGGTCTCCTCGCGCTCCACGAGCTCCAGCACGTCGCGCGGGCAGACCTTGAAGCAACGGCCACAACCGATACAGCGGGTCTGGTTGAGGTCGACGGCAAAGGCCGGAATCCACTCCTGCCCGCCGCGGGTCACGCCAGTCATCATAGACATCTTGATGATCCTCCGGTCAAGGGTTCTTGGGATCTGCGCCGATTCGCCGCCCATCGGTCGCGGCGGCCGGCTCACTCCGACCAGCCGTCGACCTCCATGTCATCGAAACGCCCGCGCGACGTGGGTCGGCGACGCTCGCCGGCACGCGCCAGCCAGCCGCCCGGCCCAGCCCGCAGCTCACGCTGGACCTCCACGATCAGGTCGGCGATCGACGTCCCGGCCGCGACCTTCACCGGGCGCATCCCCTGCCGGAGGAGCTGGCGGATCGCGGACGCACCGACGGCCTCGCAGTACACCGCGACGCAGCCGTCGAGTGCCCGGACCTTCACGGCGAGCCCGCCTTCGTTGCCGCCCGCCTCGAGGCGGGTGAAGCGGGTCGCCTCGAGCAGGCGGGCGCGGTCGGGGTCCACACCGTAGACCGCAAACCCCTCGGCTGCGCCGAAGTGCTGGTCCACCTGCTTGAGGTCCGAGGTCGCGAAGGCCACCCGCACCACCGGCGCCGGGGTCTCTGTCCCCAGGCTCGTGTCCACGATCTGCAGCCGGCGATCGACCGCCAGCGCCTTGCGCCCGTTGAGCCGTCCCCGAGTTTCGTCCGCCGATCTCATCTGGGCACCACCCCCCGGCGATCGGCCGAGTCCCCCGCGGGCTTCTGCGACAGGCGGGAGCGGTAGGGGTGGATCTCGCCGCGGTCGAGGCCAAGGAGAAGGTTGGCGAGGTCGAAGATCGCCTGGCGTGCCCCCGAATAGCCGATCCAGACGCGCTGGTAGCCGCCAACTCGATCGTGCTGCGGGAAACCCGCATGGCAGTGCGGGATGCCGAGGCGCCGCGCGCTCGGAACGGCGTGGGCGCTGCCGATCAGGACCTCGGCCCCGGCCGCCCGAGCGAGGCCCTCCAGGTCCTCCAGGTCGCCAATCTTCACCCGTGCAGCGGCGACGCGTTGGAGTGCCGGCGCGGCGGCGGGGGCGACCGCGGCGACGGTCTCGGCCCCCATCTCCGCCAGGAGCCGGCTGAGCCCCACCAGCAGGTCCGGCTCCGCAGCGACGGCGAAGCGCGACTGGCCGAGCATGAAATGACCGTCGAGCATGGCATCCTGGAGTCGGCTGCGCTCGCGCTCCACCCGATCGGGGACGGGTCCATCGGAGAGCTCGGCGAGGCACGCGACCAGGGCATCGGTCGCTTCCAGCCCCATGACATGGCCGAAACGGAAGTCCGGCACGCCGGTTCGGGCCTGGAGCCGGTCGGCCGCGCCGTACAGGGACTCGCCGATGACGAGGGTCGCCCGCGCATCTCCCAGCCTGGTGAGCGCCGCGACCGGGGTCCCGCCCAGGGTCAGCGGGCTGTAGTCCTCGGCGGCGAGGTGACCGTCCAGGCTCTGGGAGAGGTCCGGGACAGCCAGCGGACTGAGCCCGTATAACGCCACCAGGTCCTTGAGGGCCTCCACGTCCCCCGGGGTGAGGGCGGCGCCGACGAGCAGGTTGACCTGCCGCGGATGCCGCCCGGGGCGGGTGCCGGCCGCCTCCGCCCTGGGAACCAGGGTCTCGATCACCGCCTCGACCGCGGCGGCAAACCCGCTCTCCAGGGAGCCCGTGAAGTCCGGCGTCGCGACCGGGACCACGGCGACCTCGCGGTGCTCGGGATGGCGCTGGCGGAACTCACGCACGGCCCGGTCGACATCGGCCCCCTGGGTCTCGGCGAGTCCGGTCGTCGGCACCCCGATGAGCTCGGGACCGCTCTTGGCGCAGATCGTCGCAAGCCCTTCGACCAGATTGTCATCCGCCCCCATGACCGCGCTGATCTGGTCCATGGCGCTAGTCTGCAGGGGGATAGGCTCGCGGAAGTGGCGGACGAAGAAGACCTTGGCGAACGCGGTGCAGCCCGGCGAGCCGTGGAGCATGGGGATCGACCGGCGAAAGCCGAGGAAGGCGAGCGCCGCGCCCACCGTTTGGCTCGTCTTGAGCGGGCTGACCGAGAGCGCCTTGCTGCGCTTGACGACCTCGACCGTCGCCTCGGCCCCCGCCCGACGCGCACCGACGACCCGCGCCCCCGGTCCAGCCCTCCAAGGGGGTGGGCGGCGCAGCGCCGCCCAGATCGGGCTCTCGATGGTCAGACAGAGCTGCCGCGCCAGCTCCAGCATCCCCGTGTAGCCCGCGTAGCCGTGCTCGCGCTCCTGGTTGATGTCGAGGAAGGGGATACGCGCCTTGAGCGCCGTGTACATGTTCCGCCCGCCGGCGATCAGGATGTCCGCGCGCTGGGCCCGGATGAGGTCGAGCATCCCGCGCGGGTTACCGTCCTCGATCAGGATGGCGTCCTCGCCCATCAGGGCGCGGATGCGCGCCTTGTCCTCCTCGGTGGACTTGCGGGTGCCGGTCGCAACCACCGTCATCCCGAGGTCTTGCAGGGCGGAGACGATCGACCAGGACTTGACCCCGCCGGTGTAGAGCAGGGCGCGCCGCCCGGCGAGGCGCTGCCGCCAGGGCACCAGGGCCTCGTGGATGCGGGCCTCCTCGCGGGCAATCAGGGCCTCGGTGCGGGCACTGAGATCAGGGTCGCCGATCAGGCGGGCGAAGTCGCGCAGCGCCTGGGAGACGTCTCCGACCCCGTAGAAGCTCCCCTCGAACCAGGGGGTGCCGAAGGCCTCCTGCAGCTTGCGCACGACGTTGATCTGGGCCTTGGAGCAGACCAGCATGTTGGCCTGCGAGCGGTGCATGGTCTGCACCTCGCGGAAGCGGGCATCGCCCGACAGGGTCGCGAGGACCCGTAGCCCCAGCTCGTCGAGGAGCGGCAGGACGTGCCAGAGCTCGCCGGCGATGTTGAACTCCCCGGTGAGGCTGACGTCGTGGACCTTGAGCCCTCCCCGCTCGCTCCCCTCGGGGAGCGGGTCGGGCTCGCGGGTGCCGCAGACGTAGCGGACCATGGCCTCCCCGGCGATGCGGTTGCCGAGATTCTTGCTGCCGTAGAACCCCGCGGCGTCGACCGGGACCACGGGGGTCCCCCAGCGCTGCGTCGCCTCCCGGCACACGGCCTCGATGTCGTCCCCGATCAGCGCCGGGACGCAGGTGTTGTAGACGAAGACCGCCGCCGGCCGGTAGGTGTCCACCGCCTGCTTGATGGCGTGGAAGAGGCGCTTCTCGCTGCGCCCCATGATCACGTCCTGCTCGGTCAGGTCCGTGGTCATGCCGATCCGGTAGAGGGTCGGACCGTTGGAGCGGGTGCCGCGGTTGTCCCAGGAGCTGCCGGCGCAGGCGATCGACCCGTGGACGATATGGGCGACGTCGGCGATCGGCAGGAGCGCGATCTGTGCCCCGTCGAAGGCGCAGCCGCCGGCGGTGGCGCCCGGCTTGGGACGGGCGGCGCCGCCGACCTTGTCCGGGGCGTTGTGGGCGCAGGCGGGCTCGTCGAGGAGGACGGCGATCTCACTTTGTCTCACGGCGGCCCCCCTGGGGTTGGGTTGGGTGCTGACGCTCGGACAGGGACTCAGCCCCGGGTGTACGCGAACCGCACCCGGGCCTCGGCCGGCCGCCCTATGGCCTTGGCCAGCCAGGGCGGCGGGCGGTGCGCAAGGACCGGCTGCAGGGCCGCCGCCCGCTCCCGCGCCGAGCCGCCATCCGGCCATTTGATCGGGTGGGTCCCGACCTTGACGACCTTCGCCGCCGCCGGGCCACCGATCGAGACCACGTAGAGGAGCTGGCAGTCGGCAATCAGCGCGGCGCGATAGGCGCTCTTGTCCTCGGCCTGGGCGTCGTCGGCCTCGCGCACGTCCACGAGCCGGCATTCCGACGCCGAGACTTCGTAGACCAGGAACCACCGGCAAGCGCCAAAGTGACCGTTGAGCGCCTCGCCGCCGTCGGAGGCGCAGGCGACGCGAATCGCCCCCTCGGACCCGGTCTGGACCCCCGGCGGCGCCGCGACGGCCGGCATCGCCGCGTCTTCGGTGTTGTCTGGATCGCGCATCGTTTTGACCCCAATGGATAGCGAGCGGTCGGGCGGACGGCCCCCGGCGCGCCCTAAGACCTAGCCCTCCCCGCGCCGGAAGCGCAGGGTCGCCGGGAACACCGGCGGCGGACTGATCGGCTCGACATACCAGCGCGAGCCGTCGGTGAGCGCCACCTCCCCGCCCCACTGGAGGGCCGTGTCGACCTGGACCGAGGCGATGGTCTCCTCCAGGTCCTTCTTGGCGACGTAGAACAGCAGCTCACCGCTGTCCTTCCTGCGGATCATGACGTTCGGCATAGCGGGGTCTCCGTCATTCTCGGGCAGGTGCCAGCGGCCGCTAGCGGATCAGGTCGTGGTTGAAGTCGGTGACGCCCATCTCGCGGGTGTCGTCGTCGAGCCGCTCCAGGACCGCGTTGACCAGGGTGGTGAGGATGTACATCGCCCCCTCGTAGCCGAGGGTGGTCAGGCGGTGCAGGTGGTGGCGGTCGAAGATCGGGAAGCCGATACGGATCAGCGGGACCTCGAAGGCCTTGCCCTTGTGCAGGGTGTCGCGCTGGATGAACTTGCCGTAAGAGTTGCCGATGAGGAAGTCCGGCTTGTCGGTGAAGACGAGCGAACGCAGATGCCAGAGATCGGCCCCGGGATAGACCTTGCCGGAGCGGCCAAAGGGCGAGGCAGCGAGCAGCCGTTCGACCTCCTTCTTCCACCGCTTGCCGGCGTGGTGGCAGAGGATGTGGGTGGGCTCGGCCCCCAGCTCGAGCAGAAACTTGACCATGCCGAGGACGAAATCGGCGTCGCCGTAGAGGGCGAAGCGCTTACCGTGCAGCCAGGCATGGCTGTCGGTCATCATGTCGACCAGGCGCCCGCGCTCCTTGGTCAGGGACTCCGGGATGGGCCGGCCGGTCAGCTCGGACACCTTCATCAGGAAGGCGTCGGTCCATTCGAGCCCCATTGGGATGTTGACCGGGGTCGCCGGCTGCCCCCAGACTGTCTCGACGTATTTCTTGGTCTTCACGAGCTGCCAGGGCTGCAGGAGCAGGGTGTCGATGGCGTTGGGGGCGTCCTTCACCTCGGCCTGGGTGGTGCCCCCGGCATACATGCGGTACGCGCCGTCCGCAGGGGTGTCGAGCACCTCGGTGGGGTCAGAGAGCAGGCTGTAGTCGACCCCCATCTCGCGCATCATCCGATGCAGGACCCGATAGTTGCCGAGATAGGTCTCGAACCCTGGCACCAGATTGATCTTGCCGTTGCTGCCGACCCGCTTGTCCTCCATCGCGTTGACGGTGAAGTAACGCAGGATGCCCTCGAACATGTTGTCCCAGCCGGTGGTGTGCGAGCCCACGAAGCTCGGGGTGTGGGCGAAGGGGACGGGGAAGCTCTCGGGGACGTGGCCAGCGGCCTTGGCGTTGCTGATGAAGGCACTGAGGTCGTCGCCGATGACCTCGGCCATACAGGTGGTCGAGACCGCGATCATCTCCGGCTGGTAGAGGGCCTTGGCATTCTCCAGGCCGTCGAACAGGTTCTTTTGGCCGCCGAAGACCGCCGCGTCCTCGGTCATGGAGTCGGACACGCAGGCGATCGGCTCCTTGAAGTGGCGGTTGAAGTAGGTGCGGAAGTAAGCCACGCAGCCTTGGGAGCCGTGCACGTAGGGCAGGGTCATCTCGAAGCCCAGGGCGCACAGGACCGCGCCGAGCGGCTGGCAGGCCTTGGCCGGGTTGATGGTGAGGGCCTCGCGGCCGAAGTTGAGCGCCTGGTACTCGGCGCTGGTGGTCCACTGGAAAACCTCCTCGATCTTCCCGGAGTCGTGGCACTCCTCGCACACCGCCCGCTTGCGGGCCTGGCTCGCGGTGTAGTCGTCCTCCCGGAACAGGGGGTAGCTCGGTTGAATCTTCTCGACGGTCTGGCTCATGACGGGTCTCCTGCCGCGCCGCCCATCCGCGGACAACGGCACGCGTGAACACATGTCGCAGGGCAGCGACTTCCGAACCCACCCTCCCCCCTGTGGGGAGAGGGCCAGGGTTTCAGGCCCGGGCGGCCAAAGCCGCGGCCGCTGTCGCCGCGTCCTTGACCCAGGGCGCCTTCAGCTTGTCCCAGCAGGGGTTGTTGATGGTCATGTCCATGTCCCGGGCGAAGATGGCGAAACCGTCATAGCCGTGGTAGGGGCCCGAGTAGTCCCAGGAGTGCATCTGGCGGAACGGGATGCCCATCTTTTGGAACAGGTACTTCTCCTTGACCCCGGAGCCGACCAGGTCGGGCCGGATGCGCTGGACGATCTCCTCCAGCTCAAAGCCGGTGAGGTCGTCGTAGAGCAGGGTCGCGTTGCCCATCTCCTTGATGGTGCGGTCGTAGTCGTCGTTGTGGGCGAACTCGTAGCCGGTACCGACGACCTCCATGCCGAGGTCCTCGTAGGCCCCGATCACGTGCCGCGGTCGCAGCCCGCCCACGTAGAGCATGACCTTCTTGCCCTCCAGGCGAGGACGGTACTTGGCGATCACCGCCTCGGACTGGGCCTGGTATCTGGCGATCACCGCCTCGGCCTTGGCCTGAATGGACTCGTCGAAGCGCGCGGCGATCTTGCGCAGGGACTCGGCGATCTTGGTCGGACCGAAGAAGTTGTATTCCATCCAGGGAATGCCGTACTTCTCCTCCATGAACCGGCTGATGTAGTTCATCGAGCGGTAGCAGTGGATCAGGTTGAGCTTGACCTTGGGGGTCAGCTCCAGCTCGGCGAGGGTGCCGTCGCCGGGCCACTGGGCGACCACGCGCAGCCCCATCTCCTCGAGCAGGATGCGTGAGGACCAGGCGTCGCCGCCGATGTTGTAGTCGCCAATGATGGCGACGTCATAGGGCGTGGCGACGAAGCGCTCATCGCCGTCGCGGTTGCCGATCACCCAGTCGCGAATGGCGTCGTTGGCGATGTGATGACCCAGCGACTGAGAGACCCCGCGGAAACCCTCGCAGCGCACCGGCACGATGGGCTTGCCGAGCGCCTTGGCCTGCTCGCGGGCGACCGACTCGATGTCGTCGCCGATGAGGCCGATCGGGCACTCGGACTGGACGCTGATCCCCTTGCTCAGCGGGAATAGGGACTCCAGCTCGGTGATCAGCTTGCCGAGCTTCTTGTCGCCGCCGAAGACGATGTCCTTCTCCTGAAAGTCGGAGGTGAAGTTCATCGTCCCGAAGGTGTTCACGCCGGTGTGCCCGACGTAGTAGTTGCGGCGGCCGGCGCGGGAATACTGGCCGCAGCCGACCGGGCCGTGGGAGATGTGGATCATGTCCTTGATCGGGCCCCACACCACCCCCTTGGAACCCGCGTAGGCGCAGCCGCGGATGGTCATCACCCCCGGCAGCGACTTACGGTTCGAGGTGATGCACTTCTTCGACTGCTCGATGTCGTGGTCGTTGACCGCGAGGTGCTTGGCCCGATCCTTCTTGGCCTTCTCGGGGTAGACCTCCAAGACCTCCTGGATGAGCTCCAGGGTCTCTTCGCGTGTGAGTGCTGGCATGCTGGCTCTCCTGGCGGCGGGGCCAATCCGCCCACGACCGCTCGTCGATAGGGGCTGGGTCAGAGGCGCTGGCGCTCGCTCGGTGGGGGGTACGCGCTCTCACCCGCTGCGGATCACTCAGGCCGCGACGGCCTCTTGCGCGGCGGTCCGGCCGACGATCGACTCGTCCTCTTCCTCCAGCACCCCGAACTCCATCAGCAGGTCCTCCAGCTCGTCCATGGTGATCGGGGTGGGGATCACCTTGTTCTGGTTGTTGATGATCTTGTCGGCCAGGGTGCGGTACTCGTCCGCCTGACGGTGCTTGGGGTCGTACTCGATGACCGTCATGCGGCGGATCTCGGCGCGCTGCACCACGTTGTCACGCGGGATGAAGTGGATCATCTGGGTGCCGAGCTTGGCGGCGAGGGCCTCGATCAGCTCATCCTCGCGGTCGGTGTTGCGGGAGTTGCAGATCAGGCCGCCGAGCCGCACGCTGCCGGACTTCACGTACTTCACGATGCCCTTGCAGATGTTGTTGGCGGCGTACATGGCCATCATCTCGCCGGAGCAGACGATGTAGATCTCCTGCGCCTTGTTCTCGCGGATCGGCATCGCGAAGCCGCCGCAGACGACGTCGCCGAGTACGTCGTAGAAGACGAAGTCCAGGTCCTCCTCGTAGGCCCCCTCTTCCTCTAGGAAGTTGATCGCCGTGATAACGCCGCGCCCGGCGCAGCCGACACCCGGCTCGGGCCCGCCGGACTCGACGCACTTGATGTTCGCGTAGCCGGTCTTGAGGACGTCGCCGAGCTCCAGGTCCTCGACCGAGCCCGCCTCCGCCGCCAGGTGCATGATGGTCTCCTGGGCCTTGGAGTGGAGGATGAGCCGGGTGGCATCGGCCTTGGGGTCGCACCCCACGATCATGACCTTCTTGCCGGCCTCCGCGAGTCCCGCCACCAGGTTCTGGGTGGTGGTGGACTTACCGATGCCGCCTTTGCCGTAGATGGCGCATTGACGCAGTGCCATGGGTGGGGTCTCCTAGGGTCGATCGCTGCGGACAGCGGTTGGATGGAACGGGCGCTCACTGGCGATGAGGCATGCGCCGTGCCAAGCCGCGCGACTAACTCCATCGACCTGTTTGCTTATCAGAAATTTGCTGAGCGCACCCCCTCGCTGGTGGTCAGATTGCGGACAAATGGCCAGGGCCTGTATGGATAACAACAGAGCGTCACGCCCGGATAAGGGGCCGCAGCCGCCGACCCTGCCCCCGGCCGCGCGGCTGCCGATCAATCGCTGCAACCTGCCCTCGGTGATCCTCGGCAGCCTCAGCTATCAGCGCCATCCGGTCGCCTTGGAGATCGATGGGGTGCGCGCCCTTTACACCGAGCTCTTTACCGGGCTCGATGCGGTGGAGCGGCATCAGGAGCGGGCCGCGCGCTTCATGCACTACATGGCCGCCCACCTCTGCCTGGATCACTTGGAGGAGGCGGGTCTGGACCCCGGCCGTAGGGTCAAGCAGCGGGCGAACGCGAACTACCTGCGGATGGTCCGCGGCTGGTCCTTCGACTCCAACGGGCGGGAGGGGGCGGTGCTGAAGAGCTGGGTGGAGACCCGCTTCGGCCTCATCGCCCGGCACCACGCGGGGGTCCTCGGCGGTCGCGACAGCGAGGCCCGGCACGCCTTCATGCGGCAAGCCGCGGCCGGGATCTACGCCACCAACGCGATCGAGGCCCAGCTCGACCTGCTCTACACGTACTGCCAGTACGAGCTCGGGCGCCAGCACCCCCGGGCCCGGCACCTCACCCTGTACCGCGGCATCAACCGCATCGACGAGCACGAGATCCTCGAGCGCCCGGGCCCTGGCCGATGCCTGGTCCTGCTCAACAACCTGAGCAGCTTCACCAGCAACCGCGAGCGGGCCGAGGAGTTCGGCGACTATATCCTCACGGCCCAGGTACCTCTGGCGAAGGTCTTCTTCTTCAACCGCCTCCTGCCGGGGATGCTCAAGGGCGAGGACGAGGTCGTCGTGATCGGCGGGGTCTACGAGGTCGACATCGGGACCGCCTAGCAGACCGGCGAGGATTGCCCGCGCTTCCCCCGGCATAGCGATCGGCCGCGACGCTGGGACGCCTAAGCGAACGAAGACGAGAGGGCCGGGGACCCGCGTCCTGTGGGGTCGATGCCGATCTTCGCCCGGGACGGCCAACCGGCGGCGGCGCGCGCCGACTGGATCGGGACACCAAATGCCCGGACAATGGGCCGGGTTTTGGTCCTGCTGTCAGGACGGCCCTTCATCTGTCACCATCGGGAAGCCATCATGAGCGACGCTCTCAACTATCTCGTCCAGGTGCGCGGCGACGCGCTCGGTCACTACTTCAAGTTCCTCAAGGACGCGGGCAAGCACCTCGATCCCAAGACCCGCGACCTGATCTCGGTGATCACCAAGGTCCACTCGCAGACCGAGGCGGGCTTCAAGCAATACCTCATGCGGGCGCTGCGCGACGGCTGTACGCCCATGGAGGTCATCGACGCCCTGCTCATGGCCTTCCCTGCCTTGGGTCTGGCCAAGATCGTCTGGGCCACCGAGATCCTCCTTCAGATGGACATCCCCGAGTTCTCGCCCGAGCTGATCGAGGCCCAGCCTCAGTGGCGCGACGTCATGGCCGTGGCGGATATCGCGGCGGGCGAGGTCCAGCGGGTCGACACCCCCACGCGCACCGTCTTCGTCTACCGCGAGGGCGAAGGTTTCAAGGTCTACGACTCCCACTGCCCCCATCAGGTCACCAACATCCCCCACCTCGCCCTGGACGGCCTGACCCTGACCTGTCCCAAGCACCAGTGGAAATTCGACATCCGCACCGGGGCATGCATCGAGAAGGGCAAGCACCCCATGAAGTCCTTCGATTCCAAGGTCGCGGGCGAGCGCCTGATGGCCTGGTGGTAAGGAGCACCCGGTTTTAGCGGACCGGCCGGCGCCCGCCGAGCGGGCGCCGACTGAGGGGCACCCCGTGAAGAGCACCCTGATCGCCCTCGCCCTGGTCGCCGCGGCCCTGGCAGCCCTCTGGCGCTTCTATCCGGAGGCGCTGGCGCCGTTCCTCTCCGGGACCCCACTCCGCCAGCATGTCAACACCAGCACGCCCCTCTACCAGTGGCAGGATGCCGAGGGCAACTGGCAGGTGACCGACCGCCCGCCGCCCGATGGCATCCCCTACGAGATCCGGCAATACGCCCTCGACGCCAACCTGCTCCCGCCTCATCCGGTGCGGGATTGACTCGTCCCCGACGCGCTGCTCCAGCGCCCCGGAAAATCGCCCAGCGGTGCCTCAACGCAGGCGACGCGGGCGCGTGACAACCGGAGACTCGGCCTCCTCTCGTAGACGGTAGCGGCGCCCGCACGGGTCGGGGGCCGGATTCGACTCAGGCCGAGTAGATGCCCGAGGAGGTCGCCGCCTCCCCGCTCCCGGACCAGTCAGTGTGGAAGAACTCCCCGCGGGGGCGGTCGATGCGCTCGTAGGCGTGGGCGCCGAAGTAGTCTCTCTGGGCCTGGAGCAGATTGGCCGGGAGGCGCTCGGCGCGGTAGCCGTCGTAGAAGGCGAGCGCCGAGGTGATCGCGGGCGCCGGGATGCCAAGCTCGATCGCGAGCCCGGCGGCGCGGCGCCAGCCGGGGAGCGAGCGGGCGATCTCGTCGCGGAAAAAGGCGTCCTGCAACAGGTTCTCGAGCCCCGGCGCGCGCTCGAAGGCGGCCTTGATGTCGTTCAAGAACCGGCTGCGGATGATGCACCCGCCGCGCCAGAGAAGCGCGATCTCGCCGTAGTTGAGCGGCCACCCGTGGTGCCGGGCGGCCTCGCGCATCAGCAGGTAGCCCTGGGCATAGGAGCCGATCTTGGCGGCGTAGAGTGCGTCGTGGATCGCCTGAACCGCCGCCGCCTGGTCCCCGCTGAACGCCACCGCCCCGGCCGGCAACAACCGCGAGGCGCGCACCCGCTCCTCCTTCATCGCCGAGAGGAAGCGCGCGAACACCGCCTCCCCGATCAGGGTGAGCGGCACGCCGAGCTCCATGGCGTTGATCCCGGTCCACTTACCGGTGCCCTTCTGCCCGGCGCTGTCCAGAATCTTGTCGACCAGCGGCGTGCCGTCGGCGTCCTTGGCCTTCAAGACCTCTGCGGTGATCTCGATCAGGTAGGAGTCGAGCACCCCCCGGTTCCATTCGGCGAAGACCCGCTGGACCTCCTCGACCGGCAGGCCCAGCCCGTCGCGCATCAGGGCGTAGGCCTCGCTGATGAGCTGCATGTCGCCGTACTCGATCCCGTTATGAACCATCTTGACGTAGTGCCCGGCCCCGTCGGGCCCGACCCACTGGCAGCAGGGCACCCCGTCCACCTGGGCGGCGATGGCCTGGAAGATCTCGCGCACCAACGGCCAGCCCGCGGGGTTGCCGCCCGGCATGATCGAGGGGCCGTGTCGGGCGCCCTCCTCGCCCCCCGACACCCCGGTACCGACGAAAAGGATGCCCTTCTCGGCCAGATCTCGGGTGCGGCGGATGCTGTCCGGGTAGTGTGAGTTGCCGCCGTCGATGATGCAGTCGCCCAATGCCAGGTGGGGCAGGAGCTGGGTGATGAAGTCGTCGACCACCGCACCGGCCCGGACCATGAGCATCAGCTTGCGCGGGCGGCCCAGCGCCGCGACCAGCTCGGCGATCGAATGGGTGCCAACCACCTGGGTGCCCGCCGCCGGACCCGCCAGAAACTCGTCGACCTTAGCGGTCGTACGGTTGAACACCGCTACGCGGTAGCCGTGGTCGTTCATGTTGAGGACCAGGTTCTGGCCCATCACCGCCAGACCGATCAGGCCAATGTCTGCCTGCGCCATGGCTTGACTCCGCAGTTGTATGGGTGCCGCGGGGCGATCAGACGACGTGCTCGTCGTCCTCCAGATGCATCCCGAACAGCTCGAGGATAAACCCGGTGACGGCGCCTCCCAGCATCCCGCCCAGAAAGCCCTCGGGCACCTGATCCAGCACGCCCTCTACCGCCCCGCGGGTCGCGAGATCCATGCTCGCCGTGGTCGCGCCGCCCATGATCCAGACACTCGCGCCCACCACGGCGGCGATCAGGCTGGCGACCACGGGCGCCGAGAGCGCCCGCGGGCAGTGCCCCGAGAGCCGCCCGACGATCCACCGCTCCGACACCTTGAACAGGCTGCCAACGACGGCGACCACCCCAGCGGCGATGATCAGCATCGCCGGCTCGCCGCCGTAGACCGCGAGCCCGGCCCAGACCAGACCACCCGCAACGAGCCCCGCGACCAGGCCGGTGGTGGTCTCGGCCAGCGGTCGCCCGCCGCCCTTGACCATCCACGCATAGAAGCCGCCCGCCACCGCGCCCGCGACCGCCGCGAATCCCGCGATACTGGGCATATCGATGTGATGGGCCCCGCTCACCATCAGGTAGACGATCGAGGCGAGCACACCCGCCATCGCCCCGACCAAGGCCACCGGCATGGCGCTGTAGAAGGCGGAGGTGGTCATCGCGGCCGCGGCGGCACCAATCACGAGCGGCTCCCAGCCCGCCAGGCCCATCACCTGGAGCACCCCATAGAGCCCGGCGAACAGGCTGCCGAACAAGGCGCCCGCCAGGCCCCAGACGAATAGGGTCATGACCAGGGTGGCGGGACGCGCTTGCATAGCCGGGTGCCTCTGCCGAGAAAAAACGGGCCGATGGGCGGGAGTTTAACCACAAAAGGCATCGCCGGCGCTGCTGATCGCCGCCGGTCAGCCGTTGGCGGCCCGGGGGACTGACCGCCGGGGACGCGCCATGCCTGGCGTCGCTGTCCACTCGGCCGAGGCGGCCCGAGGTCCTGGGAGGGCTACCCGGGCCGCCTTGGGGTTGAGTCGGCAACCGTGCGTCGCCCGCGTCTAGCGCCCGCCACCCGCTGCCGGCGGCAGGCCCGCCGGCCGGAACTGCCGCCCCTGCCCCTCGAAGAATCGGGCGAAAAACTCGAAGAGCACCAGCCGGGTAGTCTGGATACTCACCACCAACCCCTCCAGCAGGATCACCAGCAGGTTGCCGACCACCGCGATCGCCACCGCCGCGGCCAGGGTCTCGACACCGCCGGAGATGGCGACGACGGCCGACTCCAGCGCGGCATGGGCCAGCGCGAAGGCCCCCAATCGGGCGAAGGACAGGGTGTTGAGCAAGAGCTCGAAGGTCCCCTGCACCAGGTGTCCGAGCCCGGCAAGCAATGCAACCGGTTGGCGCTCCGTCCAGAGGCGGTTGGCGAGACAAAGGGCGACCCCGGCGAGCCCGAGCCAGCCGAGCCGCAGATCGACAAAGGCGAGCAGGATCCCCCAATAGACGAGGAGCTGGGCGACATCGGCCACCCCGCGAGAGCCGCCCTCCCCCTGCCAACAGGTCTCGATTAGGTGGAGCAGCACGCCCAGATTGAGGATCAGTGCCCCGGCGACGACTGGCACCGCGAGCACGAGTAACGGCTCCTCCAGCGGCCGCACCCAGAGCGGCGGGATCAGGTGCTCGTAGCCGAAGACGTCGCCGTAGACGAGCCCGAACGCCATCGCAGCCAGACCGCAGACCACCAGCAGTGGCCAGAGCCGGGTGCGCCGGCGCAGCAACAGCCCGGCCGCGGCGATCACCGCGCCGTGGCCGACGTCGCCGCACATATAGCCGAACATCAGCGGCACCAGGAGCGCGACCCAGGTGGTCGGGTCGGCCTCGCGCACCCCCGGCACCCCGACGGCCCGGGTGAAGACCTCGAAGGGCTGGAGCCAGGCCGGGTTGCGGCTGACCGAGGGCGAGGGTGCGTCCACCGGCGGATCGGGAAAGGCGAGTGCGGCGCTCACGCCCGCGTCTTCGAGGGCGCGCTCGACGATTGCGACGTCGCCCTCGCTCGTCCAACCCGTGATCCAGCAGTACTCCCCGTCGCAGTGGATGTCCTGCGCGGTACGGCAGAACCAGTCGATGCGCTCCAGCACCCCGCGGGCATGCGCGAGGCCGCACGCCTCGCACAGCGCGCGCAGATCGCGCTCGAGCTGGGCGATGCGCCGGTCCAGCCCATTGCCCCGCTCGACCACCCCCTGGACCGTCATCACAAGCCCCTCGGACAACGGCAGGCAGGCCCCGCCGAGGGAGCGCACCCGGTCGCAAAGCCTGCCCAGCCCGCCGCGACCCGTGAGGCCGACCCGGAGCGAGCTGTCGCCCAATGGTATGGCGAGCTCCAACCGCTCTGCGGGTCCCTCGGGCTCGACCCCGGCGGGAAGGACGAGGCAGAAGGCCCCCAGGGCTGGACCGGCCCCGCTCAGGGCCGCGAGGTCGAGGCCGCTCCCGGCGAGGGGTGGCAGCAGCGACCGCCAGAGGTCGAGGTCGGCACGCTCGCTGCGGATCTCGGCCAAGGCGTCGAGCAGCGGACGGGCACCCGTGTACCAGCGCTCGATCTGACGGATTGCCGCTCCCATGGCCACCTCGATCGGCAGGACGCAGCAGCGCTTGGCGAATACCGGCTCGGGCCAGTAGGCCGCATAGTCGGCGGCGAGCGCCCGGTAGCGGGCCAGCGGCCCGCGCAGCGGCTCGAGCTGCCCGCCGGCACCTTTGCCGCCCGTCCACTGGAACTCCACCCCGCCGCCACGCGCCAGCGCCTCCATCGCATCGTCCGCGTCGACCCGGGGAACGACCACCTCGAACCAGCGAGCGGCCGACGGGCGGAGGTCCATACCGCGCCTCCTCAATCATGACTAGGGCAAGATCCCAGGGCGAAGGAAACCCGCTTCCTCTCATTCCAAGTCTAGCCCGGCCTGGTCGATAGGCCCGGGCAGGTCGCACGGCGGGCTTGGTATACTCGAACCGTCCCGCTAGCCGGCAACCCCAGTGGCCCTCGCCCAAGACGACATCCAGTCCATCAGAGACCACCTCGGCAAGTGGCTGGCCAAGCAGTCCTCGGCGAGCCCCCGGCGGTCGCTGGGACCGAGCTGCGCGAGCGGACGGCGGAGGCGCTCAGGCACCCGCGCAGGCTGATCAAGATCATCCTGGTACCGATGGAGCAGCGCTTCCAGGGGCTCACCGGACGGATCGCCCGCTTCATGTTCTTGTCCACCGCACCCACCGTCGGCATCTGCGCGCTGATCGCCGCAACCCGAAGACCCGGGCCCCCGGCCTCGACCACCACCCCGGCCCCGGCGAGCCGCGCTCGGAGAACTCGCGCACGACATGGCTGACCTCTTCTACCTGATCGGCCCTTCGGGCGCTGGCAAGGACAGCCTGATCGCCTTTGCCCGGTCCAACCTTACCGGCTGCCCGCCGGTGATCTTCGCCCATCGCTATATCACGCGTCCGGCCGATAGCGGCGGGGAGAATCACGTCGCGCTCGGCGAGCGGGAGCTCCGCTGCCGCCGCGAGCAAGGCTGCCTGTCACTCTGCTGGGAGAGCCACGGGTTTTGGTATGGGCTCGGGCGGGAGGTGGAGCTCTGGCTCGGCAATGGACTGCACGTGGTGGTCAATGGCTCACGCGGCGCCCTCGCCGAAGCGGACCACGCATTCCCCCAGCTTCGTCCGGTGCTGATCCGCGCCAAACCGGAAACGATTGCCGAGCGCCTGCGGCGGCGGGGACGCGAATCGGCCGACGAGATCGCCGAGCGCCTGGCGCGTACCCGCACACTCGGCGAGCCGAGCCACCCGCGGCTGGTCGCGATCGACAACGACGGGCCGATCGAGGTTGCCGGTCAGGCCCTGCTTCGGCTGCTCGAGGCTCGGCCCGTGAATCCGCTCGGCGGCGGCGACGCGGTGGCGTCCCGCCCGGTCCACACCGCGGACCCCGACTGATGTCATCTCCGACCGATACGGGTTTTCGGGTTTCAGCGGTGATCGGGTCGGCGGCACGGATCATTCCACCCGTCAACCGCCCCGCCGCCAGGCATGGAAGCGCTCGACCAAGCGCAGCAGACGCTCCGGGGCGTGCGCCCGTTTCCAGGCCCCCGCCGCGTACTTGTTGGCCTCGGCGAGGGTCGGGTAGATGTGGATGGTGCCGAGAATCTTGTTGAGCCCGATCCCCTGGCGCATCGCGAGCACATACTCCGCGATCAGGTCCCCGGCGTGCTCGCCGACGATCGTGACCCCGAGGATGCGGTCCTTGCCCGGCACCGTGAGGACCTTGACGAAGCCCTCGGCGGCTTCGTCCGCGATCGCCCGGTCGAGGTCATCGATGCCGTAGCGCGTGACCTCGTAGGCGACTCCGCGTTCGCGTGCCTCCTGCTCGTTGAGCCCGACGCGCGCCACCTCCGGCTCACAGAAGGTCGCCCAGGGGATCACCGAGTAGTCGGCACGAAACCTCTTGAACGGGCCGAGGAGGGCGTTGACCGCCGCATACCAGGCCTGGTGCGCCGCGGTGTGGGTGAACTGGTAGGGCCCCGCGACGTCGCCGGCGGCATAGATGTTGGGGTAGCGGGTCTGCAGGTAGGCGTTGGTCTCGATCGTGCGGCCGACCGGTACGCCGAGCCCCTCCAGTCCGAAGCCCGTGAGGTTCGCCACCCGCCCGACCGCGACCAGCACCCGGTCGAAGGGGATGCGCCGCTCCCTGCCCTCGTGCTCGGCGATCAGTGCCTTCTCGCCGTCCCCGACGACGAAGCGCAGGGCCTTGTGCCCGGTCAGGACCTCGATCCCCTCGGCCCCGAACCGCTCGGCGACCAGCTCAGAGACCTCCGGGTCCTCCCGGCGCAGGAGGCGCGGACCCCGCACCACCTGGGTCACGCGCGAGCCGAGGCGGGCGAAGGCCTGCGTGAGCTCGGTGCCGATCGGCCCGCCGCCGAGCACCAGCAGCCGGTCCGGGCGCTCGCGCAGGTCCCAGACGGTGTCGGAGGTCAGATACCCGACCTCCTCGATGCCTGGGATCGGCGGCACGTCCGGGCGGGCGCCCGTCGCAATGACGATGCCCCGGGTGCTCAGGGTCCGGATACCCTCGGCCGTGCGGACCTCCACCGTCCACGGCGAGCTGATCCGCGCCCGGCCCTGGATGACCTCCACGCCGAGCCCCTGATAGCGCTCCACCGAGTCGTGGGGGGCGACCGTGCGCACCACGCGCTGTACCCGCTCCATCACCTCGGCGAAGTCGAAGTCGGCCCTCGCCTCGCGCAGGCCGAAGTCGCGCGCCCGCGCCATGTGCGACAGCAGCTTGGCGCTGCGGATCAGGGCCTTGGAGGGGACGCAGCCGGTGTTCAAGCAGTCCCCGCCCATGCGGTGCTGCTCGACCAGGGTCACCTTGGCCTTGACGGCCGCGGCGATGTAGGCGCTGACCAGCCCCGCCGACCCGGCCCCGATCACCACCAGGTTGCGCTCGAAGGTGCGCGGCCGGGGCCAGCCCGCGTAGACCTTGCGCGCCTGGAGCCAAGCCGCCAGACGGCGCGCGATCAGCGGGAAGAGCCCGAGCAGCGCGAAGGAGGCGAGCAGACCCGGCGAGACCAGCCCCTGCACCGACTCGACCTCGGCAAGCTGGGTACCCGCGTTCACGTACACCAGGGTCCCGGCGAGCATCCCCACTTGGCTCACCCAGTAGAAGGTCCAGGTGCGGATCGGGGTGAGCGCCATTGCCAGGTTGATGACGAAGAACGGAAAGATCGGCACCAGGCGGAGGGTGAACAGGTAATAGCCCCCCTCGCGCTCGATGCCCCGGTTGATGGCCTTGAGCCGAGCCCCGTAACGGGCCTGCACCCAGTCCCGCAGCAGGAAGCGGGCGACCAGGAAGGCCAGAGTGGCCCCGATGGTCGAGGCGAAGGAGACGATCAGCGTGCCCCAGAGGAGCCCGAAGAGCGCCCCGCCGATCAGGGTCAGCACCGCCGCGCCCGGCAGTGAGAGTCCGGTCACCAAGACATAGACGCCGAAATAGACCCCCGCCAGCAACCAGGGATGGTCGGCGCGAAGTCCCGCGACCGCGGCCTGCTGCGTCTTGAAGGCGTCGAGGCTCAGGAAGCGGCCGAGATCGAACGCGAAGAAGGCAACGACCGCGAGCGCGATCAGGCCAAAGAGCAGCAGGCGCGACTTGGTCATCTCGGTCTCCGTGGGCGTCAGTCGGGTAGATTGGGACGGCCGGCTGGGTAGGCCAGCGGCGCGGTCGCCTTGCACGCCTCCACCCCAGGCAGACTCAGCGAGCGCTATCCGCTAGGACCGGCCGAGAACGGCCGTTCTTTCGCGTCGCGATCCGCGGTGGGGACCCGAGATGCTATCCATGACCCCCATCCCCGCAAATCATCGAGCGCGAAGGGGCGCCTGAGTACGCCGTGATCCCGTTCCGCGAGCTTGCGCGTCTTCGGGAGCTGGTGGAAGAGACCGAGGAGCTGCGCGCGTTCGACGCGGCGACGGTTGGCGCCAGCAAAACCGTCCCGCGTGAGGTCATCACTCGGGTGGTCGCCGGCGAATCGCCACTGCGGGTGTGGCGCGAGCGCTGCGGACTCACGCAGCCGGCGCTCGCCGAGGGGGCCGGCTGCAAGCCCGGGTCCATCGCCGTGCTCAAGCGCTTGGCGACGGCGCTGGGCGTTGAGGTGGACGACCTGCTCCCAGACTGAAGCTGGACTGTTGCGCGGCCGCTCTTACCGTTCGGGCAGCATCCCCTCGCGCACGAGGAAGGCGGCGATCTCCTCCACCCCCTGGCCCTCCCGCAGATTGGTGAAGACGAACGGCCGCTCGCCACGCATGCGCCGGGCGTCGCGCTTCATGACCTCCAGCGAGGCGCCAACATAGGGCGCGAGGTCGATCTTGTTGATCACCAGCAGGTCCGACCGAGTGATCCCCGGACCGCCCTTGCGCGGGATCTTGTCGCCCTCGGCCACGTCGATGACGTAGATCGCCAGATCCGCGAGCTCGGGGCTGAAGGTGGCCGCCAGGTTGTCCCCCCCGCTCTCGATGAAGATGAGATCGAGATCCGGAAAGCGTGCGTGCAGGTCCGCCACCGCGGCGAGGTTCATCGAGGCGTCCTCGCGGATTGCGGTGTGCGGGCAGCCCCCGGTCTCGACCCCGATGATGCGCTCCGGGGCAAGGGCTTGGCTCCGGATCAGGAACTCGGCGTCCTCGCGCGTGTAGATGTCGTTGGTCACCACCGCGATCTGGTAGCGCTCGCGCAGGCGCTTGCACAGGGCGTCGAGGAGCGCGGTCTTGCCGGAGCCGACCGGACCGCCGACACCGACGCGCAGGGGGGTGCTGCTCATGGCCTGTCCTCAGGATCGAAAGAGTCGAGTGTATTGGCTCTCATGGGCGCTGCTCGCGATGGCGAGCGCCGGGCTTGCCGCCCCGATCTCGGACTCGTCGAGCGCGAGCGCCCGATCGACCTCGGCGGGAATCTCCGCACCCAGCCGGGCGAGGATCTGCTGGCCCTGGGTCTGCCCGAGGGGGACGATCTTGACCGCCGCGAGCACCAGCCCCTCGAGCCAGGCCCAGGCGTAGCCGATCGCGGCCTCGCGGCGAGGGATGCCCCAGGCGGCCGCCGCAAAGGCAAACCCCGCCGCCTGGCTGCGGGCGAGCTCGGCACGCCAGGCCGGGGCGCCGGGCAGGTCGAGGGCGATCAGCAGATCCGCCAGGGCGCGCCCGCGGTTGGTCTCCTCGGCGCGCAGCTCCGCCGTCTCACGCGCCGCGATCAGCCAGTCGGTCCAGCGCCCGAGCACAGCCGGGTCACCCGCGGCGACGGCATCCTGCATGCGCGTCAATAGGGGCAGATCGAGCCGGGCCACGGCGCCGCGGAGCTGACCCCCGAGCCAGGCCTCAAGGTCGCGGGCGGAGCCGATCCAGCCCGCCTCGACCGCCCATTCGATGCCCTGGGAGTAGGTGAAGCCCCCGATCGGTAGGGACGGACTCACCAGATGCAGCAGCCGCACCAGCGCGGCCGGGGCGTCAGTCGTGGTGATGGCCATGTCCACGACGCGCGCCGAGACCGCCATAGGCCCCCGGCTCGGGCTCGAAGGGGGCGTCCACGACCGTTACGGTGAGCCCGAGCCCGCGGACCAGGTCATCGAGGACATGGTCGTGTAGATAGCACAGGCGCCCAGGCTCGATCTGTAGGGCCACATGCCGATTCCCCAAGTGATAGCAGGCCCGGGCCAGTAAGTGTGGGTCGTCGCTAACGACGGTGGAGAGTCGCTCCCGGGCGGCGACGACCCGCACCGCCAGGCCCTCGTTGGATACGAGGCAATCCCCGTCCTTTAAGGATTCACCTCGCTCCAGGATGATGCCTGCTTCACGGCCGTCATCCAGCACCGCCCGGAGGCGGCTCTTCAGCCGTTCATGCAGTGACAAAGTAACACTCGTGCTGCAGTGGGCGGCTGCGTTGAGCTTTCTTCTGAGATGGATCATCGTTGGCGATGCTTCAGTGTCCACCTACCCTTCCTCCCAAAAGTCCAAATCGAGCCTCGGGATGGGGATGGCCTCATGGCGGACCCCGACTTGGTGATCGATCATCAAGCGAGCGAGCATGTCCCCGTCGATGAGGCGGAGGCTCAATCCTCGCACCTCTTCACCAGCTCGCTTTGCGCCGAGTGAGAAGCTGCTCGTCGTGATAAAGACGCCTTTGTTGGCTCCCTGAAGGTGTAGTGCACCGATGAACCCGTGAATTGCCTCCTTGTGGATTTTTCGATCCGGAGCGTATCGTTTGGCTTGAACATACACCTGATCGAGGCCTAAACGATCCAAAGAAATGACGCCGTCTATTCCATCGTCACCGGGGCTGCCGCTGTGCTCGAGCGAGCCTTCGTCCGCGCCGTAGCCGATAGCCCGCAGAGTCTGCAGCACCAAACGTTCGAAGAACTCTGGATCGCGGGCGGCGATGTGCTGGAGAACATCCCGCACCAGACTCTCGCGAATCTCGTGAAGGGCGAGATGTATTCTCTCGTCGGGTGGAAGATCTAAAATGTCGCAAGTTCCAGTGAGAAGCACAGCCGATTGATCCGAGCCCGCTACAGAAGACCTCGTAGGGCGCGCGAGCCTGGCCACCTCTTCTTGAGCCAACTTCGGGTGCTGCTTCGCGTAAGCCAAGCCTTTGTCGGTGATGCGCCAGAGCCCACGGCGCACGCTCGAAGACAGCCCTTCTCGCTTCAGGCGATCATGCGCCCAGCCGATCCGGCTCTTGTAGACTGGGTAAACCCGAATGGCACTGACTTAGGCCTAACCGCCTGTGTGGGCGGGGGAAAATAGGTGGCTGGCTGCTCCGAATGGTAGGCTGGAGGCTGCGACACCATGT
>JALOTB010000080.1 GCA_025458165.1 Chromatiaceae bacterium
GCTGATCGCGCCGATTGCCATGGAAGAGGGGCTGCGCTTTGCCATCCGCGAGGGTGGGCGCACCGTGGGCGCGGGCGTGGTGGCGAAGGTCATCGAGTAGTGGTGGTTGCCGGGCGCGGGCGGTCCGCAGGTCCGTCCCGCTAGCGGCGACCCTATCCCAGTTCTAGGCCAGTAGCTCAATTGGCAGAGCAGCGGTCTCCAAAACCGCAGGTTGGGGGTTCGAGTCCCTCCTGGCCTGCCACCATTCTGTTGCGCACGATCACATGAATGCAAAGGTCGAGGCTGGCACCACCGGTTTGGATACGGTCAAACTGGTGGTGGCTGCCTTTTTGCTGATCGCCGGGATCTACGGTTTCTACCACTTTGCCGCCTATTCGACGCTGCTGCGTGTGCTCGGGCTGCTGGTGGTGACCGGGGTGGCGGTGGCCGTGGCGTCTCAGACCGACGCGGGTCGTCGGCTCTGGCAGTTCGCAGGGGATTCCCGCAATGAGGTCCGTAAGGTGGTCTGGCCGACACGTCAGGAGACGATGCAGACCACGCTTATCGTCCTGGTGATGGTGCTCATTCTCGGGATCATCCTCTGGTTGTTTGACATGGTGCTCATGAGCATCCTGCGCTTCCTGACCGGCCAGGGAGGCTAAGGTGGCGAAGCGCTGGTACGTGATTCACGCCTACTCGGGGTTCGAGGGTCAGGTCAAGCGGTCGCTCGCCGAGCGCATTCGACGCGCCGGGGTCGAGGACAAGTTCGGCGAGATCCTGGTACCCACCGAAGAGGTCGTCGAGATCCGCGGCGGCCAGCAGCGCAAGAGCGAGCGGAAGTTCTTTCCCGGCTATGTGCTCGTGCACATGGAGCTGGATGATGACACCTGGCACCTCGTCAAGAGCGTGCCGAAGGTGATGGGCTTCATCGGCGGGACGGGAGATCGGCCGGCGCCGATCCCGGACAAGCAGGCCGAGGCGATTCTCCAGCGGATGCAGGAAGGGGTGGAAAAGCCACGGCCCAAGGTGCTCTACGAGCCCGGTGAGGTGGTGCGCGTGGTCGAAGGCCCATTCACCGATTTCAACGGGGTCGTTGAGGAAGTCGACTACGAAAAGAATCGGTTGAAGGTGTCGGTACTCATCTTCGGCCGTGCGACGCCGGTCGATCTGGAGTTCGGGCAGATCGAGAAGGGCTGAGCCGCGACGCCCCGAGGGATTGAGGGGTGGGTGATCGACGGATGGTCACCGATCGCGGACGGGGGCCCGATGCCTCTTGGCGAGAGGCGAGCACCCGCCGCGCGAGAGCCGACGGGACAGGGGAGCCGGGGCCAGGCCGCGGCGCTCGTACCCACTGGAGACCATAGAAATGGCAAAGAAAGTAACGGCTTACATCAAGCTGCAAGTCAAGGCGGGGGAGGCGAACCCGAGTCCACCGGTTGGCCCGGCCCTCGGGCAGCACGGCGTGAACATCATGGAGTTCTGCAAGACCTTCAACGCCCGCACGCAAGATATGGAGAAGGGACTGCCGACGCCGGTGGTCATCACCGTCTACGCCGACCGCAGCTTCACCTTCATTACCAAGACCCCTCCGGCCTCGGTGCTGCTGCGCAAGAGCCTGGGGCTTGCTAAGGGCAGCAGCAACCCGAACGTCAACAAGGTCGGAACGGTGACCCGGGCGCAGCTCGAGGAAATCGCCAACATTAAGATGCCAGACCTGACGGCGGCCGATCTCGACGCGGCGGTGCGCACGATCGCGGGCAGCGCGCGGGCGATGGGCCTCGACGTGGAGGGGGTTTGACCATGGCCAAGCCATCAAAGCGCGTGCGCGAGCTCCGCGAGAAGATTGACCGGCGCCGGGCGTATCCTGCCGAGGAGGCTTTCGCACTGCTGAAGGACCTCTCGCGCGTGAAGTTCCTGGAGAACGTCGACGTTGCGGTCAATCTCGGAGTCGATCCGCGTAAGTCCGATCAGGTCGTACGTGGGGCGACCCTGCTGCCTAACGGTATCGGCAAGCAAGTTCGGGTGGCCGTTTTCGCGCAGGGGGCGGGTGCCGAGGCCGCCACGGCCGCCGGCGCCGATCGGGTCGGCATGGACGATCTTGCCGCAGAGGTCAAGGCTGGCAACCTGGATTTCGATGTGGTCATCGCCTCACCGGACGCCATGCGGGTCGTCGGTCAGCTCGGTAAAATCCTCGGTCCGCGCGGGCTCATGCCCAATCCGAAGGTCGGTACGGTGACGGCGGATGTCGCCGAGGCGGTCCGAAACGCGAAGGCCGGGCAGGTGCGTTATCGTACCGACAAGGCCGGCATCATCCACTGCCCGTTGGGCAAGGTGGACTTCCAGCCTGCCGCGCTGCGCGAGAACCTCGAGGCCCTGCTCGGCAACCTGATGAAGGCCAAACCGAGCACATCCAAGGGTATCTACATGCAGAAAGTCACCGTCTCCACCACCATGGGGCCAGGGCTGACGGTAGACCATCAGGCGTTGACGTTCTGATCGACGACGGGGCCCGAGCGCCCCGTGCTTTGATTTTCGGTGCGGCGCGCCCGCGGTGGGTGCGCCGCACCATGACGAGCTTTGGGGCGCCGGCATCTGCCGGATGCCGTCAAAGACCGCAGGTGACCCTAGCCCCGCCGGGATGGCGCGGCGTCGGTCTTAAGCCGCAAGGGCCTGCGCAGACGGTGCGCCCGAATCGGTAGCCGTCCCCGCACCTGTTGGGGCGGATCGCTGATGACGGCCGCACGAGGCGGTCGCTGGTCGTTCGTGACCGAGTCACGGGCACCGGTGGCCTTCGGGGTCCTGTCGACCCCAGCAACCGTTATCAGGAGGTGACGACTGTGGCACTGAGCTTTGCCCAGAAAGAAGCCATCGTCGCCGAGGTCGCGGAAGTCGCCAAGGGCGCTTATTCGGCCATCGGGGCCGAGTACCGGGGCTTGACGGTCGAGCAGATGACCAACCTGCGCGTCGAGGCGCGCAAGGCCGGTGTCTATCTGCGCGTGGTCAAGAACACCCTGGCCAGGCGCGCGCTGGAAGGGACCGACTTCGCCTGCATGCAGGAGGGGCTAACGGGGCCATTGGTCCTGGCCTTCTCGCAGGTGGATCCGGGCTCAGCCGCGCGCGTCTTGGAGGCGTTCGCAAAGCAGCACGATAAGTTCCAGGTCAAGGTCATCGCGATTAGCGGTCGGCTGCTCGACCCCTCGGAGATCGGCACGCTCGCCAAGATGCCGACCTACGACGAGGCGATCAGCCTGCTTATGGCCGTGATGAAGGCCCCCGTGCAGAAGCTGGCGGCGACGATCAATGAGGTCCCAGGCAAACTGGTCCGCACCCTCGCTGCGATCCGCGATGCCAAAGAGGCGGCCTGACCGCCACGGCATGAACCCCAGACTATCGATTTAGGAGCAACCAATGGCCGTTTCGAAAGACGAGATCCTTGACGCGATCGCCAACATGACCGTGATGGAGGTCGTCGAGCTGATCAGCGCGATGGAAGAGAAGTTCGGCGTCACCGCTGCCGCCGCCGTTGCCGCTGCGCCAGCCGCGGGTGGCGGGGCCGAGGCCGCGCCGGTGGAAGAGAAGACCGAGTTCGACGTCGTGATGACTTCCTTCGGTGCCAATAAGGTCTCCGTTATCAAGACCGTGCGGGCCCTGACCGGCCTGGGCCTCAAGGAGGCGAAGGATGCCGTGGAAGGCGTCCCGACGACCGTCAAGGAAGGCGTCTCCAAGGCGGATGCCGAAGAGGCGAAGAAGCAGCTGGAAGAGGCCGGCGCCACGGTCGAGATCAAATAACGGCGCCCTTGCGTCGTTATTATCCCAGCGGCAACACCGGGGCTGGCGGCTTCGCGCCGCCGGCCTTTTCCCGTTTCCGGCGAGTCGTAAAGCTGGTACTCAGTCCGTAGACCGGGTCCCTGGACGCCACACTCCGTCGCCTTGACCCCAGCGGCGAGGGTCGGCGCGGGGAGTCCTTCAAGCCTATCGAGGGAAGGCAGTATGGCCTATTCGTTCACCGAGAAAAAGCGCATTCGCAAAGACTTCGGCAAGCGTTCGAGCATCTTGGACGTACCCTTCCTGCTCGCCACTCAGATCGACTCCTACCGGCAGTTCCTGCAAGAGGAGCAGACCCCGGCGCAGCGCGCCGATGTCGGGCTCCACGCTGCATTCAAGACCGTGTTCCCCATCGAGAGCTATTCGGGCAACGCAGTGCTCGAGTATGTGAGCTATCGCCTTGGCGAGCCGGCCTTCGACGTGCGCGAGTGCCACCTGCGCGGCGCCACCTATGCCGCGCCCCTGCGGGTGCTGCTGCGTCTGGTGATCTACGATAAGGAGGCCCCGGCCGGCTCCAAGGTGGTCAAGGACATCAAAGAGCAAGAGGTCTACATGGGCGAGCTCCCCCTGATGACCGAGACCGGCACATTCATCATCAACGGGACCGAGCGGGTCATCGTCTCGCAGCTCCATCGCTCCCCGGGCGTCTTCTTCGACCACGACAAGGGCAAGACCCACTCCTCCGGAAAGCTCCTGTTCTCGGCGCGGGTGATCCCCTACCGGGGGTCCTGGCTCGACTTCGAGTTCGATCCCAAGGACAACGTCTTCGTGCGTATCGACCGCCGCCGCAAGCTCCCGGCAACCATTCTCTTGCGCGCACTGGGCTATGGCACCGAGGACATCCTCGCGCGTTTCTTCGAGACCGACAGCTTCCACCTCGGTCGCGACCTGATCGAGGTCGAGCTGGTCGCGGAACGCCTGCGCGGGGAGACCGTCGGATTTGACATCACCGTCGGTGACGAGGTCCTCGTCGAGGCCGGCAAACGCGTGACCGCACGCCACATCCGCGAGCTGCAAAAGGCCGGCGTGTCTCGCCTCGCGGTGCCGGCCGACTTCCTGTACGGGCGCGTCCTCGCGCGCACCCAGGTCGAC
Source organism: Chromatiaceae bacterium (assembly GCA_025458165.1). Classification (GTDB taxonomy): domain Bacteria; phylum Pseudomonadota; class Gammaproteobacteria; order Chromatiales; family Chromatiaceae; genus JALOTB01. Next base: position 4,897 of record JALOTB010000080.1, read on the forward strand.
ACCGAGACGGGGGAGGTGGTCGCCGAGGCCAATTCTGAGTTGACCCCCGAGCTCGTGCAGACCCTGGTCGACAAGGGCATGCCCGTGATCGAGACGCTGTTCGTCAACGACCTCGACCATGGCCCCTACATGTCGGAGACGCTGCGCATCGATCCAACCACCAACGAGCTGGAGGCCCAGGTCGAGATCTACCGGATGATGCGCCCGGGCGAGCCGCCGACCAAGGACGCCGCCCAGAACCTGTTCCACAATCTGTTCTTTGCGCCCGACCGCTACGATCTGTCGGCGGTGGGCCGGATGAAGTTCAACCGCCGGCTGGCCCGTCCGACCGAGGAGGGCTCGGGCATCCTCTATGATGGTTGTTACTTCGCGCAGCGCTCCGACGAATTCGCCCAGCAGCTCGTGCGCGAGCACGGCGACAGCTCCGACATCATCGACGCGCTCAAGGTCTTGGTCGAGCTGCGCAACGGCCGCGGCAGCGTCGATGACATCGACCACCTGGGCAACCGGCGTATCCGTTGTGTCGGCGAGATGGCGGAGAACCAGTTCCGTGTCGGCCTGGTGCGCGTCGAGCGGGCGGTCAGGGAGCGACTCTCGCTCGCCGAGTCCGAGGGGCTCATGCCTCAGGAGCTGATCAACGCCAAACCGGTGTCGGCCGCGATCAAGGAGTTCTTCGGGTCCAGCCAGCTCTCGCAGTTCATGGACCAGAACAACCCGCTGTCCGAGGTCACCCACAAGCGGCGCGTCTCGGCGCTCGGGCCGGGCGGTCTGGCGCGCGAGCGGGCCGGCTTCGAGGTGCGCGACGTCCATCCCACCCACTACGGCCGGGTTTGCCCGATTGAGACCCCTGAGGGTCCGAACATCGGGCTGATTAACTCGCTCGCGGTGTTCGCCCGCACCAACAAATACGGCTTTCTCGAGACCCCCTACCGCAAGGTCGAGGACGGCAAGGTCGCCGACGAGATCCACTACCTCTCGGCCATCGAAGAGGGCAACTTCGTCATCGCCCAGGCCAATGCGACCCTCGATGGCGAGGGCCGTCTGGTCGACGCCCTGGTCTCCTGCCGCCACCAGAATGAGTTCACGCTCAAGGCCCCGGAGGAGGTCCAGTACATGGACGTCTCGCCGCGCCAGATCGTCTCTGTGGCCGCCTCCCTGATCCCCTTCCTGGAGCACGACGACGCCAACCGCGCCCTGATGGGCTCGAACATGCAGCGCCAGGCGGTGCCGACCCTGCGTGCCGAGAAGCCGCTGATCGGTACCGGCATGGAGCGGGTGGTGGCGAAGGACTCAGGGGTGGTCGTCTGGGCCCGCCGTGGTGGCGTGATTGAATCGGTGGACGCGGCCCGCATCGTGGTACGCGTCAACGACGAGGAGGCGGTGCCGGGTGTCCCGGGCGTCGACATCTACAACCTGACCAAGTACACGCGCTCCAACCAGAACACCTGCATCAACCAGCGCCCCCTGGTGAAGCCCGGCGACGTCATCGCCCGCGGTGACGTGCTGGCGGACGGCCCCTCCACCGACATGGGCGAGCTCGCGCTGGGGCAGAGCCTGCGCGTCGCCTTCATGCCCTGGAACGGCTACAACTTCGAGGACTCCATCCTGATCTCGGAGCGGGTGGTCCAGGAGGACCGCTTCACCAGCATCCACATCGAGGAGCTGACCTGCCTCGCCCGCGACACCAAGCTCGGACCCGAGGAGATCACCGGCGACATCCCAAACGTCGGCGAGGCCGCACTCTCCAAGCTCGATGAGTCCGGCATCATCTATGTCGGGGCCGAGGTCCGCGACGGCGACATCCTGGTCGGTAAGGTCACGCCCAAGGGCGAGACCCAGCTCACCCCGGAGGAGAAGCTGCTGCGCGCGATCTTCGGGGAGAAGGCCTCGGATGTGAAGGATACCTCGCTGCGCCTGCCCTCCGGCATGGCCGGGACCGTGCTCGATGTCCAGGTCTTCACCCGCGACGGGGTGGAGAAGGACAAGCGGGCCTTGCAGATCGAGGAGCAGGAGCTCGAGCGGGTGCGCAAGGATCTCGCCGATCAGCTCCGCATCATGGAGAACGACAGCTTCCAGCGTATCGAGCGGATGCTGACCGGCAAGGTCGCCGACGGCGGCCCGCGCGGGCTAAAGGCCGGCAACAAGATCACCAAGACCTATCTGCAGGACCTCGCCGAGAAGGAAGGCAAGGACAAGTGGCTGGAGATCCGCCTGCGCAGCGAGGAGGCCGCCAGCCAGCTCGAGTCGGTCGCCGCCCAGGTCAAGCAGCAGCGGGAGGAGTCGCGCGCCCGCTTCGAGGCCAAGAAGCGCAAGATCACCAGCGGTGACGACCTCGCCCCTGGCGTGCTCAAGATGGTCAAGGTCTACGTCGCGGTGAAGCGGCGCGTCCAGCCCGGCGACAAGATGGCGGGTCGCCACGGCAACAAGGGCGTCATCTCGATGATCGTCCCGGTCGAGGACATGCCCTTCTCGGCCGACGGTGAGCCGGTCGACATCGTGCTCAATCCCCTGGGCGTGCCCTCGCGCATGAACGTGGGCCAGGTCCTGGAGACGCATCTCGGCTGGGCGGCCAAGGGACTCGGCCACAAGATCGGCCAGATGCTGCAGGCCAAGGCTGCGGCCGCGGAGCTGCGCCAGTTCCTCGACCAGATCTACAACGCCAGTGGCCGGCGCGAGGACCTCGACAGCCTGAGCGACGAGGAGGTCTACGAGCTGGCGCGCCACCTCACCGGCGGCGTGCCGCTCGCGACCCCCGTCTTCGACGGCGCCTCCGAGGAGGAGATCCGCTCGATGCTGCGGCTCGCCGAGCTGCCCGAGGGTGGCCAGACGACGCTCTACGACGGGCGCACCGGCGACCCCTTCGAGCGCCCGGTGACCGTGGGCTATATGTACATGCTCAAGCTCAACCATCTGGTGGACGACAAGATGCATGCCCGCTCCACCGGTCCCTACAGCTTGGTGACCCAGCAGCCGCTCGGTGGCAAGGCCCAGTTCGGCGGCCAGCGCTTCGGCGAGATGGAGGTCTGGGCCCTGGAGGCCTACGGCGCCGCCTACACGCTCCAGGAGATGCTCACGGTCAAGTCCGACGACGTGAACGGTCGCACCCGCATGTACAAGAACATCGTCGACGGCGATCACCGTATGGAGGCCGGGATGCCCGAGTCCTTCAACGTGCTGGTCAAGGAGATCCGCTCCCTCGGCATCAACGTCGAGCTAGAGCAGGACTGATCGCCGTGGCCGCGCCGCGCGCGGCGCGCCTGTGACGACTCAACCGGAGACATCGAGTTGAAAGATCTGTTGAAGATTCTCAAGGCCCAGGGCCAGGCCCTGGAGTTCGATGCCATCAAGATCGGGCTGGCCTCGCCGGACATGATCCGCTCCTGGTCCTACGGCGAGGTGAAGAAGCCGGAGACCATCAACTACCGCACCTTCAAGCCCGAGCGCGATGGGCTGTTCTGCGCCAAGATCTTCGGGCCCATCAGCGACTACGAGTGCCTGTGCGGCAAGTACAAGCGCCTCAAGCACCGCGGTGTGGTGTGCGAGAAGTGCGGCGTCGAGGTCACGCTGGCGAAGGTCCGGCGCGAGCGCATGGGCCACATCGATCTGGCCAGCCCGGTGGCCCACATCTGGTTCCTCAAGTCGCTGCCCTCGCGGATCGGGCTCCTGCTCGATATGACGCTGCGCGACATCGAGCGGATCCTCTACTTCGAGTCCTACGTCGTGGTCGATCCGGGCATGACCCAGCTCGAGCGCTGCCAGCTCCTGACCGACGAGCAGTACCTCGAGGCCCTCGAGGAGAACGGCGACGAGTTCGACGCCCGCATGGGCGCCGAGGCGGTCTACGAGCTCCTGCGTACCCTGGATCTCCCGGCCGAGATCCGCCGCATGCGCGAGGAGATCGAGAGCACCAACTCCGAGACCAAGATCAAGAAGCTCTCCAAGCGCCTCAAGCTGGTCGAGTCGCTGATGGAGTCCGGCAACCGCCCGGAGTGGATGATCTTGACCGTACTGCCGGTGCTGCCCCCGGAGCTGCGCCCGCTGGTGCCGCTCGACGGCGGCCGCTTCGCCACCTCGGACCTCAACGACCTCTACCGGCGGGTGATCAACCGCAACAACCGCCTCAAGCGCCTGCTCGACCTGGTCGCGCCGGACATCATCGTGCGCAACGAGAAGCGCATGCTGCAAGAGGCGGTCGACGCCCTGCTCGACAACGGCCGGCGCGGGCGCGCGATCACGGGCACCAACAAGCGCCCGCTCAAGTCGCTCGCGGACATGATCAAGGGCAAGCAGGGGCGCTTCCGCCAGAACCTGCTCGGCAAGCGGGTCGACTACTCCGGACGCTCGGTCATCGTGGTCGGCCCGACGTTGAAGCTCCACCAGTGCGGGCTGCCCAAGCGCATGGCCCTGGAGCTCTTCAAGCCTTTCATCTTCAGCAAGCTGCAACTGCGTGGGACGGCGACCACGATCAAGGCCGCCAAGAAGATGGTCGAGCGCGGGACGCCTGAGGTCTGGGACATCCTCGAGGAGGTGATCCGCGAGCACCCGGTGATGCTGAACCGCGCGCCCACCCTGCACCGCCTGGGCATCCAGGGGTTCGAGCCGGTGCTCATCGAGGGCAAGGCGATCCAGCTCCACCCCCTGGTCTGTACGGCCTTCAACGCCGACTTCGACGGCGATCAGATGGCCGTGCACGTGCCCCTCTCGCTCGAGGCCCAGATCGAGGCGCGGGCCCTGATGATGGCCTCGAACAACATCCTCTCGCCGGCCAACGGCGAGCCGATCATCGTGCCCTCGCAAGACGTGGTGCTCGGCCTCTACTACATGACCCGCGAACGTATCGGGGCGCGCGGCGAGGGCAGTGCCTTCTCCAGCATCGACGAGGCGCGCCGCGCCTACGAGACGGGCTGCGCCGACCTGCACGCCCGGGTCAAGGTGCGTATCCGCGAGGTGCGCGTCGACGAGGACGGCGCCCGCACCCCCGTCACCAGCATCAAGGACACCGTCCTCGGTCGCGCGCTGGTCTATGCGATCGTGCCTGAGGGGCTGCCATTCGACCTCGTCGACTACGCACTCGGCAAGAAGCAGATCTCACGCCTGATCAACACCTGCTACCGCGAGCTGGGGCTCAAGGAGACAGTCGTCTTCGCCGACCAGATCATGTACCTCGGATTCCGCATGGCGACCCGCGCCGGTGCCTCCATCGGCTTGGAGGACATGGCGGTGCCCGAGGAGAAGGCCGGCATCCTCGCCGAGGCCGAGCGCCAGGTGAAGGAGATTGAGGATCAGTACGCCTCGGGCCTGGTCACCAACGGCGAGCGCTACAACAAGGTCGTGGACATCTGGTCGCACACCAACGATCAGGTTGCCAAGGCGATGATGGGCAAGCTCGGCAAAGAGGCGGTGCTCGACCGCGAGGGCAAGGAGCGGCTGCAGGACTCGTTCAACTCCATCTACATGATGGCCGACTCGGGTGCCCGCGGCTCGGCGGCGCAGATCCGCCAGCTTGCTGGCATGCGCGGGCTGATGGCCAAGCCCGACGGCTCGATCATCGAGACCCCCATCACCGCGAACTTCCGCGAGGGGCTGAACGTCATCCAGTACTTCATCTCGACCCATGGCGCGCGCAAGGGTCTCGCGGACACCGCGCTCAAGACCGCGAACTCGGGCTATCTCACCCGACGCCTGGTCGACGTCGCTCAGGACATGGTGGTGCTGGAGACCGACTGCGGCACCGAGCAGGGTCTCTTGATGGCCCCCATCATCGAGGGCGGCGATGTGGTCGAGCCCTTGCGCGAGCGCGTCCTCGGGCGGGTGACTGCGGTCGACGTCTATCGCCCGGGCTCCGACGACGTGGTCTGCCCGGCGGGCACCCTGCTCGATGAGGGCTGGGTGGCCGAGCTGGAGACCGCGGGCATCGACCAGGTGCGCGTGCGCTCGCCGATCACCTGCGAGGCGCGTATCGGTGTCTGCGCCAACTGCTACGGGCGCGACCTCGCGCGCGGTCACCTGGTGAACATGGGCGAGGCCGTTGGCGTGATCGCCGCCCAGTCGATCGGCGAGCCCGGTACCCAGCTCACCATGCGCACCTTCCATATCGGCGGGGCGGCCTCACGGGCTGCGGCGGTCAATAGCATCGAGATCAAGGCCGCGGGCACCGCGCGTCTGCATAACATCAAGACGGTCACCCATGCCAGCGGCAACCTGGTGGCGGTGTCCCGCTCCGGCGAGCTCACCGTGGTCGATGAGCTGGGTCTGGAGAAGGAGCGTTATAAGGTCCCCTACGGCGCGACGCTGCGCGCCGGCGATGGCGATCAGGTGCGCGGCGGGCAGATCGTCGCGACCTGGGACCCCCATACCCACCCGGTGGTCACCGAGGTGGCCGGAAGGCTCCGCTTCGAGGACATCATCGACGGTGTCACCGTGCAGGGGCAGACCGACGACGTCACCGGGCTGACCTCGCTGGTCGTTCTCGATCCCAAGCAGCGGCCGACCCAGGGCAAGGACCTGCGCCCAATGGTCAAGCTGCTCGACGAGAATGAGCAGGAGCTCAACATCGCCGGCACCGAGATGCCCGCCCGCTATTTCCTCCCCGCGGGGGCGATCGTGAGCGTGGCCGACGGCGCCGACGTGGGGGTGGGTGACGTGCTCGCGCGTATCCCGCAGGAGTCCACCAAGACCCGTGACATCACCGGCGGTTTGCCGCGGGTGGCGGACCTGTTCGAGGCACGTAAGCCCAAGGAGCCGGCGCTTCTCGCCGAGGCCTCCGGCACCATCAGCTTCGGCAAGGACACCAAGGGCAAGCAGCGCCTGATCATCACCAAGGACGACGGCGAGACCGTGGAAGAGCTGATCCCCAAGTGGCGGCACGTCAACGTGTTCGAGGGCGAGCGCGTGGAGCGCGGCGAGATCATCTCCGACGGTGAGCTCAACCCGCACGACATCCTCCGGCTCAAGGGCATCACCGAGCTCGCCGAGTACCTGGTCAAGGAGATCCAGGATGTCTACCGCCTCCAAGGCGTGAAGATCAATGACAAGCATATCGAGGTGATCGTCCGCCAGATGCTGCGCAAGGTGGAGGTCCTCGACCCGGGCGACACGCGCCTGCTGCGCGGGGAGCAGGCCGAGCACTCGCTCGTGCTCGCGGAGAACGCGCGGGTGAAGCCGGAGGATAAGCACCCCGCGCTCTACCAGCCGCTCTTGCTCGGCATCACCAAGGCGTCCCTGGCGACCGAGTCGTTCATCTCGGCGGCGTCCTTCCAGGAGACCACGCGCGTGCTTACCGAGGCCGCGGTGCGGGGCTCCACGGACCGGCTCACCGGGCTCAAGGAGAACGTCATTGTCGGCCGGCTGATCCCCGCCGGTACCGGCCTCGCGTCTCACAAGGAGCGCCGCCGCCGCCGCCACGCGGAGCGCGAGCTGGATACTGACCTTCGCGGTCGGGGTGCTATCGATGTGATGGACGTCGAGGAGGCGCTCAAGCAGGCGCTGAACATCTCGGACGCCCAGTAGGGCCCGCGCTGTTCTCGGGGCGCACCGGTCGGGACGAGGCCGTTCGGCCCCCTCCCGGCGCGCCCCGGCCTTGGTTGACACGTCAGAAGCCGCTCCTTATACTGCCGCGTCTTAGCTCAGCCGGCTTTGCGCCGGCTGGCTTATTTTCAAGCCGGGTCGACATTGCCCGGCGCCGTCTCGGTCATCCGCGAGAGGCCCGCCCCATCGCCGCCACGGCGGCTCGACGGGAACGTTTGGCTCGGCCTCACGGGTCTGTGGTGTTGAAGGCGCAGGTGCGCCGCTGGAGATTGTCCGCATGGCAACAGTCAACCAACTGGTCCGCAAGCCGCGCAAGCGCAAGGTTGCGAAGAGCACGGTTCCAGCGCTCGAGTCCTGCCCGCAGAAGCGCGGCGTGTGCACGCGTGTCTATACGACCACGCCCAAAAAGCCGAACTCCGCCCTGCGCAAGGTTGCCCGTGTGCGCCTCACCAACGGTTTCGAGGTGACGTCCTACATCGGCGGGGAGGGCCACAACCTCCAGGAACATTCGGTGGTCCTCATCCGTGGGGGTCGCGTCAAGGATCTTCCCGGTGTGCGCTACCACACCGTCCGCGGCACCTTGGATACCTCCGGCGTCGAGAAGCGTCGTCAAGGGCGCTCCAAGTACGGCGCCAAGCGGCCCAAGAGTTGAGCGCCGGTCGCTCAGCATCGATTAAGACCCAGGTTCGGAGCCATCCGCCATGCCGAGAAGACGCATCGTCGCGCGCCGCCAAGTGCTTCCCGATCCCAAGTTCGGGAGCGAGCTGCTGGCCAAGTTCATCAATATGCTGATGGAAGACGGCAAGAAGTCCGTCGCCGAGCGCATCATCTATGGCGCGCTCAACCAGATGGCCGAGAAGAAGAGCGCCGCGCCGCTGGATCTGCTCCATCAGGCGATGGAGAACGTGCGCCCGGTGGTCGAGGTCAAGTCTCGACGGGTCGGCGGCGCGACCTATCAGGTCCCGGTGGAGGTGCGCCCTACCCGACGCAACTCGCTCGCCATGCGCTGGTTGATCGACTCGGCGCGTAAGCGCTCGGAGAAGTCCATGGCGCTGCGTCTCGCCGGTGAGCTGATGGACGCGGCCGATTCGCGCGGGGCCGCGGTGAAGAAGAAGGAAGACACCCACCGCATGGCGGAGGCCAATAAGGCCTTCTCGCACTATCGCTGGTGAGCTTGCTCCTAGGCCCCCTACCCATCCAAGGCGGACAAGACCGTGGCGCGTAGTACACCCATCGAGCGGTATCGCAATCTTGGCATCATGGCCCACATCGATGCCGGTAAGACGACCACCACCGAGCGCATCCTGTTCTACACCGGCGTCTCCCACAAGATCGGTGAGGTGCACGACGGCGCCGCGACCATGGATTGGATGGAGCAGGAGCAGGAGCGCGGGATCACCATTACCTCCGCGGCAACCACCTGCTTCTGGAAAGGCATGGACCTGGAGGGTCCCGAGTACCGCATCAATATCATCGACACCCCCGGGCACGTCGATTTCACCATCGAGGTGGAGCGCTCCCTGCGTGTGCTCGACGGTGCCTGTGCCCTGTTCTGCGCGGTCGGGGGGGTCGAGCCCCAGTCCGAGACCGTCTGGCGCCAGGCCAACAAGTACGGCGTGCCCCGCATTGCCTTCGTCAACAAGATGGACCGGATCGGCGCCAACTTTTTGCGCGTCGTCAAGCAGATCAAGGAGCGCCTGGGGGCCAATGCGGTTCCGATTCAGCTCCCGATCGGGGCCGAAGACCACTTCAAGGGGGTCGTCGACCTGGTTCGCATGCAGGCGATCTATTGGGACGAAGCCTCCAAGGGCATGAAGTACCAGCTCGCGGAGGTCCCCGACGACATGCGCGAGCTCTGCGAGGAGTGGCGCGCGCACATGGTCGAGGCGGCGGCCGAGGCTAACGAGGAGCTGATGGAGAAGTACCTCGAGGGCGAGGAGCTCACCGAGGCGGAGATCAAGGCAGGACTGCGCGCCCGCACGCTGGCCAACGACATCGTTCCGATCATGTGCGGCTCGGCGTTTAAGAACAAGGGCGTGCAAGCGATGCTCGATGGCGTCATCGATTACATGCCGGCCCCCACCGACGTGCCCCCGATCACGGGCATCGCGGACGACGGCGAGACCGAGGAGACCCGCCCCTCGCGCGATGATGCGCCCTTCGCCGCACTCGCCTTCAAGATTGCGACCGACCCCTACGTCGGCACCCTGACCTTCTTCCGCGTCTACTCCGGGGTGCTCAATTCCGGCGACTCGGTCTACAACCCGGTCAAGGGCAGGCGCGAGCGCATCGGGCGCATCCTCCAGATGCACGCCAACGACCGCAAGGAGATCAAGGAAGTGCGTGCCGGCGATATCGCCGCTGCGGTCGGGCTGAAGGACGTGACCACCGGCGACACCCTGTGCGCCCAGGACAAGGTCGTTACCCTGGAGCGGATGGAGTTCCCCGAGCCCGTCATCGCGGTCGCGGTGGAGCCCAAGTCCAAGGGTGATCAGGAGAAGATGGGCGTTGCCCTGTCCAAGCTCGCTCAGGAGGACCCGTCCTTCCGTGTGCGCACGGACGAGGAGTCTGGGCAGACGATCATCTCCGGCATGGGCGAGCTGCATCTGGAGATCATCGTCGACCGGATGAAGCGCGAGTTCGGGGTCGAGGCCAACGTCGGCGCCCCCCAGGTCAGCTACCGCGAGACCATCCGCGCCAAGGTCGAGCAGGAAGGAAAGTTCGTCCGCCAGTCGGGCGGCCGCGGCCAGTTCGGCCACGTTTGGCTGCGTATAGAGCCTCAGGAGCCCGGTGCCGGTTACCAGTTTGTCAACGAGATCGTGGGCGGTGTGGTCCCCAAGGAGTACATCCCGGCGGTCGACAAGGGTATCCAGGAGGCGATGCACAGTGGCGTGCTCGCCGGCTTCCCGATGGTGGACGTCAAGGTTTCGATCTTCGACGGGTCATACCACGAGGTCGACTCCAGCGAGATGGCATTCAAGATCGCCGGCTCCATCGGCTTCAAGGAGGGCTGCCGTAAGGCCAGGCCGGTGCTCCTCGAGCCGATCATGAAGGTCGAGGTCGTGACCCCCGAGGAGTACATGGGCGACGTCATGGGCGACCTGAACAGCCGTCGCGGCATGGTGCAGGGGATGGAAGATGCCCCGGCCGGGCGGATCATCCGTGCCGAGGTCCCTCTGGCGCAGATGTTCGGCTATGCGACCAGCCTGCGCTCAGCCACCCAGGGCCGGGCGACCTACAGCATGGAGTTTTCCAAGTACACCGAGGTGCCGGCGAGCATCGCCGAGGCCATCGCCAAGAAACAGTAATCGACCGTCAGGGGTAGAGCGGCATGTCCAAGCAAAAATTCGAGCGTAAGAAGCCACACGTCAACGTTGGGACGATTGGGCACGTGGACCATGGCAAGACCACGCTGACGGCGGCCATCAC
>JALOTB010000157.1 GCA_025458165.1 Chromatiaceae bacterium
GTCAACCTCCCGGTGACCGATCCGGCCGGCGCCGTCAATTTCCTCATCGGCAAGGTCGGCTCCTACCTGCTGCAGCTCGAGCTGTCGGCCATGCAGCGGGAGGGGCGGGGCGAGATCATCTCGAGCCCAAGGGTCATCACCTCGGACCAGAACCGCGCGAGCATCAAGGTGGGCCAAGAGATCCCCTATCAGGAAGCAACGGCATCCGGCGCCACCAACGTCTCGTTCAAAGAGGCCGTGCTGTCGCTTGACGTCACGCCCCACATCACCCCCGACGACCGGATCATCATGGATCTGAAGGTCAACAAGGATAATCCCGACTTCACGCGCACCGTGCTCGGCGTGCCGCCGATCGATACCCGCGCGGTGGAGACCTCGGTGCTGGTGGACAACGGCGAGACCGTGGTCTTGGGCGGTGTGTTCGAGCGCACCAAGAGCTACCAGAAGGAGCAGGTCCCTTGGCTCGGCAATCTCCCGGTGCTCGGTAACCTGTTCAAGACGACCTCCCGCGGCGACTCGAACAACGAGCTCCTGATCTTCGTGACCCCGAAGATTCTCAAGGGGGAGCTGGCCACCCGCTGAAGGGCGCCGCCGCTCGCGCGCCGCGGCCTTGCCCGCGGCGCGCAAATCTGGCATACCTGTCGCCCCATGATGCGGCTGCACAACATCTTCCTCGTCGGTCCGATGGGGGCCGGCAAGAGCACCATCGGGCGCCAGCTCGCCGAGTCGCTGGGACTGGAGTTCCAGGACAGCGACCACGAGATCCAGCGGCGTACCGGGGTCGACATCCCGACCATCTTCGAGTTCGAGGGCGAGGCCGGCTTCCGCCAGCGCGAGCGCCAGGTCATCGACGAGCTGACTCAGCAGGACGGCATCGTGCTCGCCACCGGCGGCGGGGCCGTCCTGCGGGCGGATAACCGCCAGGACCTCACCGCCCGCGGGGTGGTGATCTACCTCTACTGTAGCCCCGAACAGCAGTACACCCGCACCGCCCGCGACCGCAACCGGCCGCTGCTCGACACCCCCGACCCGCTAGCGCGCCTGCGCGAGTTGATGGCGGAGCGCGACCCGCTTTACCGCCAGGTCGCGGACATGGTCGTCTCCACCGAGAAGCGTGGGACTGCCTCGGTCGTCAAAGAGATCCGCCGCCGCCTCGAATCCGGCGAGGGCTGAGTCCCGCCACTCCTTACCGCCTGCCCCGTACCGCTGGCGCTGCGCGGAGCGAATCTTGCCGCAAATGAACGCAAGTAAACGCCAATGGGAGATACGGTTACCGTCCAGGCACCGCTCGGCGGCCGTGGTGGAGGCGCGGTCTCGAGATAACCGGTGCTGGGCCGACGACCGACACCAGGGGTGCGGACTGCCGCCCACACATGCTTCTTATTCGCGTTCATTCGCGCCCATTTTTGGCTAGTTCTCCCTTCTGCCATGCGGACCCTCGAAGTCGACCTCGGCGAACGCAGCTATCCGATCTTTATCGGCCCCCGCCTGATCGGTGACCCCGCGCGCTATCGGCCCTACCTCGCCGGGACTCAGGTCCTGATCGTGACCAACGAGACGGTCGGGCCCTTGTATCTGGAGACGGTCACCCACGCGTTCGCGGGCTATCGCGTCGAGTCGGTCGTGCTCCCGGACGGCGAGCGCTACAAGACCCTGGAGGTCTGGAACCAGATTTTTGACGCCCTGCTGAGCCACCGCTTCGGGCGCGACGGTACCCTAATCGCACTCGGCGGCGGGGTGGTGGGGGACATGGCGGGGTTCGCGGCGGCCTGCTACCAGCGCGGCGTCGCCTTCATCCAGGTCCCGACGACCCTGCTCGCGCAGGTCGACTCATCGGTCGGTGGTAAGACCGGGGTCAACCACCGGCTGGGCAAGAACATGATCGGGGCCTTCCACCAGCCGCGGGCGGTGATCGCCGACACCGACACCCTGCGCACCCTGCCGGACCGCGAGCTCTCCGCCGGACTCGCCGAGGTGATCAAGTACGGCTTGATCCAGGACCCGGAATTCTTCGACTGGCTGGAGCAGCACATGACCGAGCTGCTCGCACGGGACACCGAGGCGCTCACCTACGCGATCGAGCGCTCCTGCCGCGACAAGGCGGAGGTCGTTGCGGCCGACGAGCGCGAGGGCGGACGGCGCGCCATCCTCAACCTCGGTCACACCTTCGGCCACGCGATCGAGACCGGGGTCGGCTACGGGTCCTGGCTGCACGGCGAGGCGGTCGCTGCGGGTATGTGCCTGGCCGCCGAGTTGTCGCACCGGCTCGGCTGGCTCGACGCCGAGGCCCTAGTCCGTGCAAGGCGCCTCGTCGCCGCCGCCCGGCTGCCGGTTACCCCGCCCGCGGAGATCGACCCGAGCCGGTTCCTGGAGCTGATGGCCGTGGACAAAAAGGTCCAGGCGGGACGGCTGAGGCTCGTGCTCCTCCGTGGCATCGGCCACGCCGTCGTCACCGCCGACATCCCAGCGGACGCGCTCTGGGCGACGCTGGAGGAGCGCGGCGGCGCCTAGGGAGCGACTGGCGCGCCAACCCAACCCCGGGGCAGGGGAGATGGCAAGCAGGGATGAGGGGCCGGTGGAAACCTCTCCGAGCGACCCCTCCGTCCGGGGTCCCCCTCCATGAAGGGTTGGCGACCGACCGGCGCCGAGTGGTGCCCGCTGTGGGACGACCCCGCTTGCGTATCGGACAAGGGTGCTTTTCGGCCGGCTGACGGGGCCTCGGAATCGCTTCGGGAGGGACAGATGGCGCTGACATCGACCGGCGGGGCCATCTCTCCACGGTTGCCGAGGCTCGCGAAACCGGCTTCGCGTTGTCTCGACCGACGAGCCGGATGCCGGAGCTGGGCACGGCCGGACCTGCGGGAGTGGCGGTTGAACGTTCGCCGGCGGCCACCCGGGAGCCGTTCGGCGCCTCCCGCTTGGGGACGGTGCCTCATGCCGGTCGCTGGCGGGACTGGTGGGTCAGCCGGCTGTCCCTATGGCTGGAACCACGCCGATCCCCGAGTGCGGGCTTAGGGCACGATCCAGGGCGTGACGCCTTCCAGCTCCCCGGGTCGTTGAAGTGACGGCCGTAGAATGTACCCGCCCTTGGAGACGAATCGCTGCCCCGGAGCGAGCCGGATCATGGGGTAGATCGAGGAGTAGGTCGCGTTGTCGGCCATGTGCTCGATGCGCTCGATGAGGTACTCGCGCACGAAGAACCCGCGCATGGCCTTGATCCCCTCGCCCGCCATCTTCAGCGCGAAAAAGGCATCCGCCTGCTCGCGCTGCGCCTCGGGGACGTAGATCCCCTGGGACTTGAGCCAACCGGTGGAGCGGATCAACAGCCGCGGGATGCGCGCCGGGAGCTCGGCCGGGTGGACCAGGTAGACGCGCTCTCGGCTCTCGGCGGGTATTGGCGCGTGTTCCGCGCGGTGGAGCGAGGTCGACAGGTAGATCCGGACCAACTGGTCACCGGCCCCCGTCTCCAACAACCCCGCCGAATCCCGGCTGCCGAGCCATAGGACGACCGTACCACCCGCGGCTTGCTCGACCGCCGAGCGCCACAGGTCTTCACCCGGCGCCGATCCATCGGCCAGCATCAGGTCGGTGATCTGGCCGCCGTCCTGCTCGATCTGGTGCCTGAGCTGGGCGGCCGCCGCCAGTCCTTTGGGCTCGTCGCTACGGTAGATCTGCACCAGCGGCGCGGAGAGCAGCCCACCGTCGGCCAGGTGCTTGGCGACGAGGTCCGCCTCCAAGGCCATCCCGCGCGTCAAATAGACCGAGTAGAAATCGTCCTCGTCGATGACGGGGAGGTCGGTGCTCGGGAACAGGCAAGGCACCTGATGGGTCTCGCAGAAGTCGTGGATCGGTCGCCAGGGCCCGGCGGCCAGGCCGCTGACCACCGCGAACACCGGCTGCTCCTCGTACTTCGCGCGAAGCTGCTCCGCCCAGGCGTCCGGAGGGCCGGACAGCTCCCAGACGTGGAGGACCCACTTGCGGTACGGCTTCATCGCCCAGGCCTTGTGCCAGGGTGCGTGCTCGGCGCGGTGGGTCTCGTGCCGGGTCTCCGTGTTCTTCTGCTTGAGGAACGCCTCGAAGACGTTGAGAAAGGCCTCGCGGGTCAGGGGCGCCACGCCCTCGGTGACGATGGTCGCCAAGTGCATGTCGCGCTCGTCGACCCCGGGGTGAGGGTCGGCCGACATCGTCTTCAGGTAGGCGATCAGGACATCAAGCTGCTCATCCCGGAGGGGGTACCTCGGCATGAGCGGATTGATGGGCTGGCCGTTTGCCCCAATGCCGTCACGGATCGCCCGCCTGAGCGTCTCGTCGGTGTAGGCCGGACGCAGCTCAGGGGCCAAGGGCGGCTTGCTGGTGGGGACCCGCAGCGGCGCGAAGAGGATGTCGCCCGTTATCGGGGGGGCGACCTCCTGCCCTTCGGTGGCGCCCAGCCCGCTGCGCCGATGACAACGGCCGCAGATGACCTGTTCGCCGGTCAACGGGATGTCGCCCTGGACGATGCCCTGCATCAGCTCCCCGGACGGCAAAACGCCCTCGCGGTACATCCTTTTTCCGGCCTCGATCACCGGGTCGCTGGCTGCCTCGCCCTGGTGTGGAGCGGCCCCCGGCGAGGCGAGACTGGCGGTCGGCCCTGCGAGCAACGAGCACCACGACAGCAAGACGGCGGCGCCGACTCGGGCAACTGACACGGCAAACTCCTCTCAGCACATCTCAACATCGCGCC
>JALOTB010000158.1 GCA_025458165.1 Chromatiaceae bacterium
GCGCGCAACGGTGGGTCGGCTTCCAGGATCGCCCGCCGGATCGCCTCCAGGTCCGCCTCACTCAGCGGTCGCCCGCACAGCTTGCCAACACTTGCCTCGATCATCTGCCCTTGCCCCATCGGTGGTGATGGGGGTAGATTTCACCCGCTTTGCCGTTCTGTGTCCAGCCCCGGCTGCCTCAGCAGGCAGGCTGAGATGTGGTTAATAGTCAGGACCGTACCCCGCCCCAGGGTAAGCGAGCGCACGGGGTTCCCGGAAAGGCGTTACCAAACTGCCGTCCGTCGTCACGCTCCGGCCGATGGCGATGGGCCGGTGCGGGGGACCAAAAGTTGTGGGCGAAGATGCCGGCGATGAGCCGCAACTGCCGTACCAGGTTCTCGGGCCGGGCTTGCTCCCGGCGTACCGCCCCAGTCGAGGGATCAGCCCTTCGGTGCCGCCGCGTCGGGGGAGGGGTCGATCAGGGCCAGGACCGACCAGCCTGTACCAGGTTCCAGCCGCGTCCCGGTGGTGAAGACGGAGAGCCGCCCCTTGGGGTCGATGGCAAAAAGTGGCGTCGCCCGATCGCCGTGCATGGCGCGGAAGCTGTCCAGGGTAAAGGCGTCGGTCAGGTTGGTGCGGCGGATCTCGGCGCCGCGATAGATCCGCTGGGCCAGGCCCACATAGGTCGTCTCCTCCCCGAAGACCGTGGGACCCTCGCGCGCCGTCTCCTTACGGCCGTTGCCGGTAGAGGGGCCGCCGACCCGCAGGGCGAAGACCTCCGTTGGTCCGAACATCCCCTTGAACCGGCTGCAGGCGAGCGCGTTCAGGTGCGAGTCCGCGGTGATTGCGAGCAGGCGCCCCAGGCCAGTGGTATCCAGGTAGACCTCAGCGTGCTCCGAAAGCGGGCTGCCGTAATAGGCCTTGAGACCGGCCATCCGCGCCCGGCTGACGTTGTCCCACAGGGTGTCGCAGAGTAGGACCGGGATCTTCTGCTCGACCAGCGCCTGGGCAAGGAGGCGCGCCAGCGGATTGGCACCCAGGATCAGAAAGCCGATCCCCTCGGGCTCGGTGGCATCGAGCGCCCGCGCCAGGACGCGGGCGCTCAGGCTCTGCAGGACCACGGTGCCGATGATGACGACGAAGGTGAGCGGAACCAGGAGTTCCGCCTGCGCGAAGCCCCGCTGGCCGAGCTTCAGGGCAAAGAGCGCGCTCACCGCCGCCGCCACGATGCCGCGCGGGGCTATCCAGGCGAGCAACACCCGCTCGCGCCAGTTGAGAGCCGAACCCGGGGTCGCATAGAGCACCGACAGGGGCCGGGCGATGAGCTGTATGGCCAGAAAGACGCCCACCACCGCCCAGCCGAGAGCGGCCAGCTCGCCGAGGTCGAGGCGCGCCGCGAGCAAGATGAAGAGTCCGGAGATCAGCACCAGGGACAGGCTCTCTTTGAACTCCAGCACCTCTTCGATCGGCACCCCTTTGCGGTTGCCGAGATAGATCCCCATGACCGTGACCGCGAGCAGCCCCGATTCGGCAATCACCGAGTCGGCGACAGCGAAGGCGCAAAACACGACCGCCAGGGTTGTCGGATTGTAGAGATAAGCCGGTACCCAGTCCCGCCGCAGGGCCTCCCCCAACAGATAACCACCGACGAGTCCCGAGACACTCCCGGCCAGGATCATGCCCACGAAGGCAAGCAAGGTCCCGCTCAGCGCCACTTCGGGCCCGGAGGAGACCACAAATTCGAACACCAGCACGGCCAGCAAGGCGCCGATGGGATCGACGATGATCCCCTCCCAGCGCAGGATGCTGGCCACCTTGGCGGAGGGCCGCACGGTGCGTAGCATGGGCACGATCACCGTGGGCCCCGTCACCACCATGATGGCGCCGAAGAGCGTGGCGATCTCCCAGGGGAGTCCGACCAGGAATCGGGCGGCGAGCGCGGCCACCGCCCAGGTCAGCAGCACCCCGCCGGTCACCAGTCTCCGCACCACCTGCTGGACGCCGCGGATCTCCGCGAATCTGAGGGTCAGGCTGCCCTCGAACAGGATCACGGCGACCGCGAGCGACACGAAGGGAAACAGGATCTGGCCAAGCAGGGTGTCGGGATCGAGCCAGCCCCCAACCGGTCCGACCAGGATGCCGGTGAGCAGCAGGAAGAGAATGGCGGGCAGGCGCGAACGCCACGCAAGCCACTGGCAGGCAGCGCCCAGTAGGGAGATGGCCGCGAGGCCGAAGATCACATCGTGACTCAAGCGTTCCTCCAGAGGCGATAACAGCATGCGCAGGTGGACGTCACCCTGCGGGTGAAACGGTCGCGCCGATTCAGCCCGACCAGCCAGCTCAGGACCCAGCCGGTGAGCATGGCGGCTCCGGAAAGGACCAGCGCCGCCGTGACCATCGGCCCCAGACCGCTCGCCAGGTCTGCCCGCTGCGCATAGAGGATGGCGCCGACCAAGGCCGCCAGTCCCAGCAGGCTGAGCCACCGCAACCACCGCCGTCCGTGGTGCACCAACCCCGGCCACCAGAGCCGCAGCGCCATCCCCAGGCCCAGCGGCAGGAGCAGCATCAGCACCAATTGACCGACCATGGGCGCGACGGGGACCGGAATCGCGTCCGGCTGATTGAGAAACAGGGCGATTCCGGCGGCGGTCAGCAACGGCATGCTGACCAGGGCCAGGAGGGTGGAGAGTGCGGTCAGGGTCAGTGACAGGGCGAGATTGGCCCGCGCCAGGTCGGGTGACTGGCGGTCCAGCGCCGCCTCCGGCGGCAGGTCCGCAAGCCGCTCCGCGATCGTCGGGAGCTCGGCCCGCAACCGCCCCACCAGATAGGGAAAGTGGGCCTCCGCGAGGGGCGAGGGAATCGGCGCTATGCCTTCCTGTGCCCAGGAATGGGTCACGGTCCACTCCGCCCGCACGTCGTCGAAGCGACCGATGGTGCAGCGGTCGAGCCCCAGGAACAGCACGATCCGGCGCAATGCCGCCTGAATGTGGGCGTCCAGCGCGCTGGCCTCCACGTTGATGAAGGAGGCCGCCAAATCCGTTAGCAGATCCTCGAAGCTGGTCTCGGCATGGGCCGCCCAGTCGAGCGATGCGGTCTTCCCGGGGCGGCGATCGAGCGGTGTTGGATCGTTCACGGCGTTCTCCGGCGGGTTCCCCTGGGATAGCGGCGCGAATAGCGCTATTTCGTGACAGAGATTACCGGAGTTTGCTCAGGCCGTCATCGCCCATGGGACGGTCAAAGGCATTCGATAAATCACCGAGCGGCCGGACACGCCATGTAGTGAGCAGCGATCTATCGCGACCAGTCTCGTTGGATCTCGTCGCTTCGCGCCTTGAGACGGAGTCCCCGCAGCGCATTCAGTTGAAGTTGCAGGGGGCCGGAACCCTGCCGCGCGAGGCGCAGGCCGCTGCCGAGCTTCAAGCATCTATGTTACTCCTCCGGTCTTTAGGTATAATACTTAGTGTGATATAAAGTGGCGGAGAACAGGGGCGCGTGAGGATCTTCAAGAACGCTTGGTTCGAGCGCTTCATGCGCAAGCAGAACATCCGGGATGCAGCGCTACGCGATGCGATCCAGCGAGCGGAACAAGGTCTGATCGATGCCGACCTCGGCGGCGGGGTCGTCAAGCAACGTGTGGCGCGCCCTGGGCAAGGGCGGTCAGGAGGCTATCGGACCCTGATCCTGTACCGCCAGGCGCATCGTGCGTTCTTCGTCTATGGATTTGCCAAGAACCAGCAGGCCAATATCAGTGACGAGGAAGAGGCGGCATTCAGGAAGGCGGCGCGGCACGTCCTGGAGTTGACGGATGAGCAAATCGCGGCGCTGATCCGGAACGGCCAATTTTCGGAGGTTGACGACGATGACTAAGCAGTACCGTAGCGACGCGCTGGCCTCGGTCCACGAGACCATGGAGGCCCTCCACGAGGTGGGCGCTATCTCCAATCAGACCATGCGCGAGTTCGACGACTCATGCCTGACGCCGGTCCAACTCCTCTCCCCTGGGGCCATCCGCGCCCTACGCGAGCGGGAGCATCTCTCTCAACCGGTCTTTGCCCGCTACCTCAACGTCAGCAAGAACCTCGTCTCGGACTGGGAGCGAGGCGTTAAGCGACCCGGTGGCCCGGCGCTTCGGCTCTTGACCGTCATCGAGAAGAAAGGGATTCAAGCCATCGCTTGAAAAACGGGCCACGATAAGTAGCGACACAAAGGGCTCTGACCCGAATAGCGCTACCTGTTCAGGCCGTCATCGGCAATGTAGTGGCCTGGGGCAGTCGCCGAGTCACCGAGCGGCCAGACACGATATGTCGTGATCAGCGATATATCGTGATCTTTCTCGCTTTATTTCGCACTACGCGTCCCGAGACGGCGCCTCCACGGCGACCCCGGTTGAAGCTTCAAACCTTTTATTCAATCGGTTGCCTTTTTCCCTGGCATTTCATCGGTTATGGCCCGCTTCCTGCTCAGTGTCAGTGCATGACGTTTCGGATCACACGACTCGACGACCCGCGGCGAACCATCCGCAAGGTCGACGGCTGGTTACAGGTCGACGGGCTCGCGGAGTTCGAGCGGGCCTGTGGCGACCCGTCCGCGGGGCTGACCCTGGACCTGCGCGGCTTGCGCCAGGCGGACGAGGCGTCGTTGGCCTCCCTGCGACGGCTGCGGGCGGCTGGGGCGACCTTCGTGGGTCTTTCGGCCTACTTGACAAGTGACATCCACCACATCCATTCAACAGCAACAGAGGACAGAGGACAGAGGACAGAGGACAGAGGAAGATGAAGCAACGACCCATCGAATCAACCGCCCCGCGGGTCCGCCCGGGTGGTCGGCGCGGTCTGGCCGCGCTGGTCCTGACCCTGGCGACGCTCGGCGCCGCGCTCGGCGTCGTCAGCCCCGCGGGCGCGGCCGACATGCCCAACATCCTGGTCATTTGGGGCGACGACATCGGCACCTGGAACATCAGCCATAACAACCGCGGCATGATGGGCTACGAGACGCCCAATATCGACCGCATCGCCAACGAAGGCGTCGGCTTCACCGATTACTACGCGCAGCAAAGCTGCACCGCGGGCCGCGCGGCCTTTATTGGCGGCTCCGTGCCGGTGCGTTCAGGCATGACCAAGGTGGGCCTGCCGAGTGCGAAGGAAGGCTGGCAGAAGACCGACGTCACCATGGCCACGGTCCTCAAGGGACAGGGTTATGCCACCGGCCAATTCGGCAAGAATCACCAGGGCGATCGCGACGAGCACCTGCCCACCATGCACGGCTTCGACGAGTTTCTCGGCAATCTGTATCAC